>JBDLIB010000007.1:0-35877 GCA_039715085.1 Bacteroidota bacterium
TTTAATAGAAACTAAAAATAATATAAAACGTAGAGGAGGCGCTGATAAGTTGTTAATTGTTAAGGCAGGGGATTCTCTTTTTGTAGGGAAATACCTGAATGAAATTTCAAAATCAATGAATGTTCTTCCGGAAGAAGCTGTTTTTGAAATATTAGAGAAAGGTTATACAAAAGTAGCTTCTTTTAATATGAATACTGGTGATATTAAAAATTTTATGGTTCAGCCATGGGTAGTTACCGGTTCTGATGGTAATATTGGCCATCCAAGAAAATACGGTACATTTACACGAAAGTATAATAAATATGTGCTGGAGAATAAATTAATTGACCTTGCTACGTTTATTAACGGGAGTACATCGAAAACTGCAGAAATATTAAAAATTCCTAACAGAAGTAAGCTAAAGGAAGGATATTATGCTGATATTGTAGTGTTCAATCCAAAAACATTTAAAGACAAAGCAGATTATATGAATGCATTTCAATTTTCTGAAGGATTAGAATATAGCATTATTAACGGAAAACTATCTGTAGAAAATGGAAAATATACAGAGAAACTCAATGGAAAAATTTTAACTAAATAATATATAACAAATGAAATTTAAATTACAATTAATTGCAATTATTGCATTTTTATTTATAAGCTGCAAACAAAATAATTCGACAAAAGAAACGGTTCAGGCTGAAGTTGAAAAAGGTGATATTGTTAAAACGATTATTGAAGATGAAGGTAACTTTTATTATATCGATTTTAATACTTATCCAAGTAATGATGCAAGCCTTCCAATAGGAGTGTTTGATTCCGGTACAGGTGGATTAACGGTATTAAAAGCAATTGTCAATTACGACCAAAATGAAAATATAAATCACCAGAAAGGTAGTGATGGTATATTAGATTTTGATAAGGAATCTTTTATTTATTTAGGTGATCAGGCCAATATGCCTTATGGTAATTATTCAAAAGAAAATAAAGTTGATTTATTGAAAGAACATATCATTAAAGATGCACAGTTTTTAATGAATAATAAATATTATTCTGATATAAATGATGTTTCGGTAAATACTGATAAACAGCCTGTTAAAGTAATTGTTATAGCATGTAACACTGCAACTGCATATGGTAAAGAATATATAGAAGAGTTTATAAAAAAAGCGAGTATTGATCTTAAAGTTATAGGTGTAATTGATGCAGGTGTACGAGGTGCTTTAGAAACCATTGGTAAAGATGAGGATGCTATCATTGGTGTTTTGGCTACTGCCGGAACCGTATCTTCAAAAGGTTATCACAATACCATAATAAAGTTTAAAGATGAATTAGATTATAAAGGTAGCATAGAAGTGTTTTCGCAAGGTGGCGTTGGTATAGCTGAAGCAGTTGATGAGGATGCAGATTATTTTGATAAAAATCTTAAAAAACCACGTAAGGACTATAAAGGCCCCGGCTTAGAGGGTGACCTAAAAATTGATAAGGCCTTATTTGATATTTATAATTTTGATTTCGATAATAGTAAAATGTTATGTGATAGTGAAAAAGCAGATGACTGTTCAATTTTACAAATTAATGATGCCGAAAATTATGTACGCTATCATGTGGTAACATTATTAGAGAATATTAGAAAATCAAATACCACTAATAAGTTAAAGTCAATTATTCTAGGGTGTACCCATTATCCGTATTTAACAGATGAGATTAATTCTGTTTTAAAAGAATTATATAATTATAAATCTAAAAACAACTCCTATTTGTACAGAGATTTAATGTCAGAAAATATTCAACTAATTGATCCTGCCGTGAATACGGCAAAAGAGTTATATGAATATCTGGATAAAAAAGCTTTGTTTAATCCTGATGGTGATATAAAAGATAGTGAGTTTTACATTAGTGTAGCCAATAAAGATAACAAAGCAAATCAAATAGATACGAATGGACGGTTCCCTTACGAATATAAATATGGGAGAAATGCTGGAGAAATTCAGGAATATGTAAAAGTGGTTCCATTTAGCAGAAACAATGTATCAGATGATATTTTGACACGTTTCCAAAAACAAATTCCGTATGTGTATCAACTGATGCAAAATTTTAATACGAGTAACGAAAAAACTAAAGGATTAAAGGAAAAAACAAAAATCTAAACTAAACCACAATGGACTCAAAGTCATAGAGGTTTAGTTATTAATGCTTCTAATTTTGTTTTAATTCAACTACATGGTTTTGGTGTAAGAACAAGTGATCCTTATGTAATAATGAGCAATGGTACTCGTGAAACACCAACCTTAGATTATGCAGAATTAATTAAAGAAGTACTTTTGGTAGAAGACAACACTTTAACTTTTAAATTAGCGCATAAGGACCAAAGCTGGACAAGACTTATTGGTTTTACCTTCACTTTGAGTGAATCCCTGATTCAAAAAGTTAATCTCCTGCTCCATTCATAGTTTCATACAAATCCCTGGCATTTTCCAATATTTTTTTATGCTTTTTTCTATCGATTCCCAGTTCATTTAAGATTTCCGGAGTATTGCAAATATCTTTACAAAGTACATATCCATTATCTAAAAACAATTGTTTCTCTCTTTTGGTTAGGGTGGTTAACGATGTAATAGGAAAAAGTCCGAATCTATTGATCTGGTCAGTTAAGCTGTTTTTTTCAGGATAATCCCAACTGATCAATTTGAGTCCGGCACATTCCCCAAATTGAATGGCATCTGTTGTAAACCGTGTATTTGTATAGATCCACCCCTGATGAAATTTAAAATCACTTCCTTCATTTATTTTACATTGTTTATCCAGATCCATAAATCTTGATTGGATATAAAGCGGTATTTTCACATCATTGACCTTACCCTGCCGGTTGTGAAACTTACATTCTACCATATAATGTTTTGTATCATTCTTTGCGATCACATCTACCTCATGGCTTACACAATGCCCTTGCATAATTACTCCCACTTTGGTATTAAAACCTTCCTGATCTAAAATAGCAGCGACAAATCTTTCAAACGGAAATCCCGAAGGTCCCAACTCCATGATCGCTTTTTTCAACTTATATCTCGAAGCACAACAAGGTCTTTGTTTGCTTTTATTCAGCATTTTATAAGCTAATTGATAGATCTGTTTTGTGGTAATTCCATCGTATAATTTACTTTTAATTTCATTGGCTATTTGCTGAATTACCCGCTCATCCGCTTTTGTTCTTCTTAAAGATTGAATTAACTTATCTATCTCAAAATCTACTAGTTCACCCGAGTATTTTACTATTTTAGTCATTTATTCTTATCTTTTTATTTAATAAAATGAATTATTAAAGATATTAAGTTCCAACTTATTATGCAATATATGTTATTTAGGCGAATCAAGGGTTAGATTATTTTCTATATCGTAAATTTTATTATTATCCATCACTGTAGATAATTATTTACATTTTTTCTATACTTAATAAATGAAATTATTTTATTTAAGTATTTTTGCTAATCAATATAAATTACAGAATATAAAAACTTAATCATTGCAACTCAATAAAAAGCATAAACACTTTGCTATCTTTAAGCCTTATGGTTATTTAAGTCAGTTTATTGTTAATGGTAAGAAGAAAACATCTAAAAAACTTTTGGGAGAATTATTTGATTTTCCTGCCGGAACCATGGCTGTTGGAAGATTAGATGAACAATCTGAAGGTTTATTGATTTTAACTACTGATGGTAAGACAAGTTATCATATCACAAGCAGTAAAGTAGAAAAAGAATATTATGCACAGGTAGATGGTGATATTTCTGAAAAAGCAATAAAAATGCTGCAAAACGGTGTTGAAATTAGTATTGAAGGCATAAAATATATTACAAGACCCTGCGAGGTAAGAAAAATACGTAACACCCCTACTCTTCCGGAAAGAGCACGTAAAATAAGAGATGATCGTCATGGCCCAACCAGCTGGATTTCTATAACTTTACGTGAAGGAAAATACCGTCAGGTGAGAAAAATGACAGCTGTAGTTGGATTTCCTACACTGCGTTTGGTAAGGGTTAGAATAGATAATATTTTAATTGATGAGATGAAAGCAGGAGAAGTGAGAGAATTATAAGATAAAGATTAATACGATATGAACATTTTTAAACATTTTTTTTACGATTATTTTATCAAATTAGGACTGTCGGAACCCTTATCAGAATATCTGAATATGACAGTTCTTTTATTAATAGCCTTATTGGTGATTTTTTTGATCGACAGGTTAATAAAAATAATTCTGCTTCACATCTTTGTAAAGTTGGCTCATAAAACAAAAACTAATTTTGATGATATTCTGATCAAAAATAAGTTTTTGAGAAATATAGCACATATAATTCCCGTATTCATTGCCCTGGAATTGATACCAATTATTTTTGCTGATTTTGAATATTTTGAGAATATTTTAGAGAAAATCATTAAAATAATATTTGTTTTACTACTTCTGAGAATTACGCGAAGTTTCTTCAACACAATAAAAGATTATTTAAGAACCCTACCTCGTTATAAAGACAAGCCAATTGAAAGTTATATACAGGTTGTAATGATATTTTTATGGGTTGTAGGTATTTCTTCCATTTTTGCTATCATTACTGATGTAGAAGTAATAGATTTTCTTAAAGGTTTAGGAGCAGCTTCTGCTGTATTGCTTTTGGTTTTTAGAGATACTATTCTGGGTTTTGTAGCAAGTATACAGGTAACGATAAACGACATGGTGAGAATTGGCGACTGGATAACATTTGAAAAATTTGGTGCCGATGGTAATGTTACTGAAATTAATCTGGCAACGGTTAAAGTTCAGAATTTTGATAAAACCATAACTACTATCCCTACTTACGCACTCATATCAGATTCTTTTAAAAACTGGAGAGGAATGGAAAGATCAGGCGGCAGACGTATTAAAAGAGCTTTAACAGTTAAATTAAACAGTGTAAAGTATATAACTGCAAATGAAGTTAATAAACTTAAGAACATTCATCTGGTTGAATCTTACCTCAATACCAGGCAGGAAGATATCAAAAAGTATAATATTGATAATGAAGTTAATAAAGAGCTCCTGATCAATGGGAGGAATTTAACGAACCTTGGAGTATTTAGAAAATATGTAGAAACTTATATAGAGAATCATTCTGCCATCAATAAGGAGATGATGATAATGACAAGGCAATTAGCCCCTACAACACAAGGAATTCCTATTGAGATTTATGCTTTCAGCAGTGATAAAAGGTGGCAGAATTACGAATATATCATGGCAGATATTTTTGATCATGTAATAGCTTCAGTTCCTTATTTTGATCTCGAGATATTTGAATTACCTGATAACTCAGGGTTCAATGAATTTATTAAAAAAGATTAAAATTTTTTAAAGTAATTTATTGTTAAATTATTTAAATTTGAAATAACTTATAAAATTATTTTATGTCTCGTATATTGATCATTATCGGACTTATTATAATTGCAATCGGACTTTCCCTAAAATTTGCACCATGGCTGGTAAATTGGTTTGGTAAATTGCCGGGCGACATCCATTATGACAGGGGAAATACAAAGATTTTTTTTCCGATCACTTCTATGCTATTGATCAGTTTTGTCCTCACCATGGTGATAAGAATTATCAAAAGGTTTTTTTGATGATAAATTCAATTTATATTTCTTCAATTTTAGCGTGAATTATTAATAGCTATAATCAATAGTTTTAATATATTTATCGAAAATATTTATACTAATGACCATATCTCAATTAAAATACTTACTGGCTGTAGCTGAGCATAAAAACTTTACACTTGCAGCAGAAAAAAGCTATGTTACCCAACCAACTTTAAGTATGCAGATCCAAAAGCTGGAAGAAGAATTAGGTGTCAAAATTTTCAATAGAAAAAAGAAACCTGTTGAAATTACGCCTATCGGGCAAAAAATAGTGGAACAGGCCAAGCATATTGTGAGTGAAAGTAACAGAATTACAGATATTGTAGATCAGCAAAAAGGTTTTATTGGAGGTGATTTTAAATTGGGAATCATTCCCACCATTATACCAACACTCCTTCCCTATTTCTTAAAAACCTATTTAAAAAAGTATCCGAAAGTTAATCTAATAATTGAAGAACTCACTACGGCACAGATAATTAAAAAATTAACCGATGGTCATATTGATGCCGCTATAGCTGCAACACCACTTGAGAATCCTAATATTATTGAAAAGGTTTTGTATTATGAACCATTTGTAGGCTTTATTAGTGAAAACCATCGTTTGTTTGATAAAGAATTTTTACATGAAGATGATCTGGATATTGATGATATTCTATTATTGGAAGATGGCCATTGTTTTAAGGATAATATTATCAATTTATGCAATTCGGTTAAATCCAAAAATAACCAAAATTTTAAGTTGGAAAGCGGAAATATTGATACATTGATCAAATTATCTAAAGAAAACCTGGGAATGACCTTATTACCTTATTTACATACACTTGATCTTAATGAGAAGGATAAAAAGTACCTAAAATCCTTTACAGGAACTGTTCCCGCCAGGGAAGTAAGTTTGATCTATCACAAATCTCAATTTAAATTGCAGTTAATAGATTCCTTAAAAAGTACGATTGACAGTTTGATACGGGGAGCTATTGCCTTTCACGATGTGAAAATTATAAGTCCACTACAAAAAAAGAGGAACTAAAATAGCTCCTCTTTATTATTTATTACTGCAAAACAAACATTTAATTCCGGTCTGTTGGCAGTGAATTGATGTAACCAAATTCTAAGTTCTTCAAGCTCAAAGGGTAATAATCTTTTGATTGCTTTTTCAAGTTCTCTACAGAATAACTCTGTGTCAAAACTCACTTTTTTCAGAACAGTCTTGGTGTATTCAAAAATTGCTCTTGGCATAGCATTTTAATTTTATTTATAGAACGTATTTAGATCAAAAATATTATAGGTGATTTACCTTTTTTTTTGACATTTTAAAAATACAAAAAATTAAAATAATTAGGCCGAGATTTTAGATATTTTTTCTAATAAAGCTGTTGCTTTGGTTTCCAGATCTTTACTGATGTTCCTGAAATGAACGGATCTGTTTTCAACACCTTTCTCGTGAATTTTAGCAATCAATGCATCAAATGATTCGATTGCTTCATCAATAATTTTCTCTGCTTTAGCACTTACTTTTTCGTCACCGGTAAGTTGACATAGATAACATTCTTCAATAACGTCTGATAAAACATTATTGATATCTTTCTTTAAATTTTTTATACTCGCCATTTTCTTAAATTTTAGGTTGCAAAAATACTAAAAAAATATTATAAAATGTCTAAAGCAATAAGTCATAAGTTATAGGCTGTTAATTCGTTGATTTGTTCCTCTCTCTGGATTCAACATCTAACTTCGTTGAATCTTCAAATTGTCCAATTAACTTTCAAACATATTACTCAAGGATTGAACAAGTAAAATATTTCTGGCACGTTGTTTGTAATTTTAACAATAATTAAGATAGCCGAACCTTAATTATTATTAACATTTAAAACCATTTATTATGAGAAAAATTACATTTATTTTTATTACAATCATTTCATTTATACTTTCTCCTCTTGCTTATGCAAGTCCTAAAAGTGATATCAACACTTTAAACGGGTATTATTATAAAAATGGTAAATCTTTCACTTTTAACGAAAATGGAATTACGTTTTCAGTATTCCAAAATGGTGAATTTGATTTTTACATAAATCCCAGAAATGGAATTCATACAAATGTTAATTTTGGTTCGGTAAGTATTTCATATAATTCAGGGTATAATTATGATCCTTATGTTCAGTATGATGATTATGGCGCAATAATTCAAATTGAAAATGTACCTATATATTATGATTATTATGGTAGAATTACACGGGCAGGTTCTGTTAAAATCAATTATAACTTTAACAGGTTAGTAAGAATTGGAGGTTTACATATCCATTATGACAGGTACGGATATTATTCAAATTTTTCCGGTTATATAAATTCATATAATAGGTATTATGTGTATCATCCACTTCATAAGATCTTTGTAAGGCCTCAATTTGAAAGATGTGTAGTGAGTTATAATCCTTACAGAAGACATTATAATCCATATCGTTATGATTATTATTATAGTAAAAATAATCATAAAAAGAACCATCATAAGAAATACAATAAAAACAGGACTTATAAGAAAATAAATTCCAGAGTTCGTACTGCTGATTCAAACAGGGGTTATCAAAAACGTTCTGCTAACAATAGTCATATTTCCGGAAATAATACTACAGTTAGACGCCAAAGTACTGAACGTATTAATAGAAGCAATCGCAGTTACAGAAACAATACCGGTAATAAAAGACATGTTTCTAAGCAAAATGTTCAATCACAAAGAAATAGAACATCAGGTAATGATATCAGAAGACCACAAAATACTAAAAGAAGATCAAATATAACCCCGGACAGGAAAGTTAAATCCGGTAATAACAGAGTTCGTATATCTTCAAATAATAGTATTAAAAAGCAAACGAAGGCTCCTAAAAGAAGAATGACACAACATTCTTCATCAGGAAAAAAATATTCAAGATCAAAAGGAAAATCTTCAACAAAAAACAGGACTAATACTCGTTCTAAAAAAACTGTTACAAATAGAAAAGGTTCAGGAGTGAGAAGAAGTTAATATTTTTTGAGGAATCGTTAATTTGTGTAACTGTGTAATCGGTAATAATTCTTTTCACGATTAAACAATTCAACAAATAAACCCTTTACTCCTTAAAGGCCATTGTTTTAATCAATGGCCTTTCTATTTTTGTGGAATTGTTAATTTGTGTAACCGTTTAATCGGTAATATTATTTTTTCAGGACTAAACAATTCAACAAATAAACTATTTTAACTTCCGAACTTCCAACTTCTCTTATTTTTAACCGCAATGATCGCAAAGATCCTGATAGCCATCGAGTCGCAAAGTTCTCAAAGAAAAGTTTAACTTCCGTCTTCGGTCTTCCCGCTCTGTTATTTACTTCTTAAACTTAAAAGCCATAAGCTGTAGGCTGTTAATTCGTTAATCTGTTGGCTTGTCCCTTCAGGGTGAGAATTAATATAATATGCGATTTATATAAGTCAATATTCAAATTACCCAATTTTCAAATCAATTCATCTTCAAATTTTCAAATTAACTTCTCGTTACTTACTCCTTACTTCTTGATACTTTTATAAAACTTCTTATAGTTAAAATAAGCCAAAACACTTAAAATTATAGAGATTATTAACCATCCCCATATCTGGTCAGGGATTGCAGCCGTTTCTCCAGAAGCATAAGAATGCAATCCGGATAGTAAGTGGTTAACTCCTAAATAAGTCATTAAAATGGAAGTAAATGCAAATACAGAGATCATATTAAAAGCATATTTCCCTTTCAACCCCGGAATCAACCGCATATGTAATACAAATGCATAAACCATGATACTGATCAAAGCCCAGGTCTCTTTAGGATCCCAGCCCCAGTATCTACCCCAGCTCTCATTTGCCCACATTCCGCCAAGGAAATTACCTATTGTTAACAAAATCAATCCAATAGTTAATGACATTTCATTGATCACTGTAATCTCATCAATTGCTAATTTTAATTTATTTTTATTGGTTTGGGTAGTAAATATATATAAGATCATTGCAATCAAACCTAAGATCATACTAATTGTAAAAGGGCCGTAACTTGCCACAATAATTGCCACATGCACCATCAACCAATAAGAATCCAATACCGGAACTAAGTTTCCAATAGACGGATCCATCCAGTTCCAATGCGCAATCATCAACAGCATGGAAGTTACAAAAGTTGTAGCTGCAAGGGTTAATGATGATTTCCTGCCTAATATCAATCCGAATAACATGGTTGCCCAGGAAACATAGATCATAGATTCATACCCGTTACTCCATGGAGCATGCCCCGAAATATACCATCTTACACCTAAACCAACTGTATGGTAAATAAAAAGTAAAATGATAATTAAGGTATTTATATTAATTAGTTTTTTCAGCCACTTTGCATCCTTAAAGATCTGTAGGATAACTAAAATGAAAAGTACAGAACCGGCAAGCATATATTTCCAGAACAGGCCTTTAAAAATATCGTATTTATTATAAAATATTTCTAATTCCACTTTCTTTTCAGAAGGCATTACAGCACTACCGAATTTTTGCTGGTATTGGTGAATGCTTTCCAGAAATTTATCTGCTCCGCTATAATCATTCTCTAAACTTGCTTTTTGCAATGCCTGGGTATATAACGGGATGATATTTACCACATAAAGCGAATCGGCCCCTTTAAACCCGGCATGCGGTACTTCTATATTTGAAAACCATTTGTTATTTTTATCTCCATCAAGCGGAAAAAATTTAAAGATCCCTCCCTGCAACGCACCAAACAACAAATTTGCCCTTCCATCAATATTCAAAATACTTTCTTCGTACTTGGTTTTGATCTTTTTTTTGTGTGCTTTGGCAACTTCTCCTTTTAACTTGTAAACTCCTTCCTCTGTAAAAAGATCGGAAAAACGAGCATATTTTTGATCGTGAGGAATACTTATCAGGTCTCTTACTTTGGTATTGTCTTTCTTGATATAGATAAACGGAATAAAATACCAGGTTCGCGGGTTGGTTACCATAGAAACCACTACCTGGTTGGCATTCAGATCACCATAATGATCCTTTTTACTGACTTTTCTTAATAATTCTGATGCAAAAGTATTAAGGGGTTTCATTCTTCCTCCTTCATCCTGAATGATCAAAGAACCAAAATCTTTGGCATGTTTCTCATCTATTTTACCGGATTGTATAATACTATCTATACTATGTTGTAAGTCATGAGATAGTTGCGCATTTACTGAAAATGAAACTAATAGTAAAAGCACAGCTAATTCGGCTTTTTTCTTTTTGATCTTATCAAGTCGTTTTCTAAGCAAGCCAAAGCGGGTCTTTTTGGAGAACATCGCCCATATCATACCCAAAAACAAGAAACCATAACCGATATAAGTTGTCCATGTTCCCAGCATATCATGATTTACCGATAAATAAGTAGTTTCAACCTCACCTGTATCATCATAACTTGACTGAAAGAAACGGTACCCCCTGTAATCTAAAATATTGTTCATAAAGATCCTGAAATCAAAGGATTTATCCTTATCAATTACAGTAATCTCACTTGCATAAGATTTCGGACTCATAGAACCCGGGTATCTTTCGAGTTGAAAATCACGTAATTTAACTGAGAACGGTACTTTTACCTGGTTCGATCCGTAAGTAATTCTAAAATTCAACCCGTCTAAACTAAGACTTGTTGGTACCTGGGTACTCAAAGCTCTTCCGTAAAGTTTTACTTTTTTACTTTCATTTTTAGTTTTCACTTCAATTTCCAGTAAGTCATCAGGATGTGTATTTTTATCTCCTGAAACGGTTTGCATAACACCGGTTTTGGCAGTTTCGGGAATAACAAATCTAAAATTTCCAAAACTGTATAAAGAGCCTAAATGAAAATCCTGAATAGAATCGGCTTTAACTTCTACAAGCTCACGGGTATCCATGATCATATGATTACCGTTAAAAGGCGCTTTAATCATCAATTTGTTGTCCAGAGTGAAGATATTAATTGCACCTTCTGTAATATTCTCATAGGCAACCAGAACATTGTGCATATCAATTGCATCTCCTTTTTTGATAAGGTGGTCATGTCTGCTTCCACTACTCGCCTCTACTATCTTTAAAAAGCTGGGGCCATTGCTGTTTTCTACGAATCTTTCTTCCGCATTAGCGATATAATTCACATAATTGATCTCTACAGGTTTTCCTTTGAAGTCGGTATTGATCTCAAAATCATTCCCACCTCTTAAAAGATTTAGAAATTTTGAAGCAGCAGCAGTAAAACCACTGCTCTTTTGCGGAATATTGGCAAAAAGATAATCCTTAAAAACAGGTGATTTCTGCTCTTCTCCGTCATCAATATGTACATTCAAATATGCTTCATTTGAGAGCATTAAATCGGTAGTCTCCCCTTCTCTGATCGGCATCATGCCTTCAAAACTGATATAGCGGGTAATCCCGGCACCTAAAATGATCAATACAAATGCCAGGTGAAAAAGCAGGATGGAAGACTTTTCTTTTTTAAGCAGGTTATAACGTTTGATGTTTCCAATAAAATTGATCATAAATAATAACATGATCAATTCAAACCACCATGCATTATACACAAGGGCTTTGGAAGTTTGTGTACCGTAATCATTTTCAATAAAAGTGGCAATTCCCATTGCTGCCGCAAAGAAGATGAACAAAATTCCTGTTAAACGAGTGGAAAATAGAATGTTTATGATTTTTTGCATTATTCTAAAATATTGATTCAATTGACGAAAATAATGAAATTAAAGGAAGTTTTTTTCATTTACCATAAATAATATTTATATATAAATAGATCATAAAAATAGTATTGGAAATACTTTTGAAAAGTAAAGAATAATCTAAAGTATGATATAGGGTGGTACTAAATTTATCTTGATTTTTTAAAAAGATACAGAAATACTACTTAATATTAACAAACTTGGAGAAAAATCAATAAAACATATGGAGCTACATACATGACTAACTAACAATTTATCTAATAATATAATACCTGTTGATTTGGTAAGAGATATTTATTGATCATAACTTTATATTTGATGAATATTATCGTAAAACAATAAATATTTATTTTTTTATGATAAAATTAACATAGTTGCACCTGCAACTAATTAAAATATTTTTATCATATTTGCAAAAAATTTATTTCATTAAGAATCATGCAAGAAATTCGTTTTGAAAATACTGTATTACCATGTTTGGGAAAAACTGCAAAACTGGCCGGGTTTTATTTTACGGATATGTTCCATGAAAATAATATAGACCTGTCAAAGGAACAATGGTTGGTGTTAAAAAAATTACATGATAATGACGGGATGGTACAAAATGACCTGGCTTTTATTACCGATCGTTCTAAAACATCTTTGTCAAGATTGATACAGACCATGGAAAAAAGAGATTATGTAGTAAGGGTTCATTCCAAATCGGATAAACGGATCAATCATGTATTTCTAACCCAAAAAGGAAAAGATATATTTATTAAATCTTTACCTGTTTTGAATCAGATAATGAGTGAATTAACATGTGGTATTTCAAGAAATGATTTGGAAAGCACCGTAAGAGTATTACATCACATTCAGGAAAATATTAATAAAAAAGAGAATAAATAATTATAAACATAACGATGAGAAAAATTGTTAGTATATCACTTGGAATTCTTTTGCTTGTTGGAGCATTTTTTGTTGTAAAAGCAATGATAAACAGTAATAAGAAGAAAAATGAAAAAACTCCAAAAATAGTAAAGTCTGTTTTTGTTGAGGAAGTAAAAAACAAAGAAATTCCTGTAATCATTTCGGCTAATGGTAATTTAGTTGCCAAGGATAAAATTGAACTTTACAGCGAAGTACAAGGTGTTTTACAACCTATTGCCAAAGATTTCAAAGCCGGAACCAAGTACGCTAAAGGTGAAATAATCTTAAAAATAAACAACGAAGAGCATTATGCAAATCTTCAGGCACAAAAAAGTAAGTTGTTTAACTCAATAACTTCCATCATGCCCGATATTCGTCTGGATTTCCCGGATGAGTACCAAAAATGGCAGAATTATTTAGCAGGATTTGATTTTGATAAAGCTACTCCTACCCTTCCCGAGACAAATTCCGAAAAGGAAAAATTCTTTATCTCGGGTAGAAATATTTTTACTACTTATTACAATGTAAAAAATATGGAAGTCCGCTTAAATAAATATACTATCAGGGCTCCTTATTATGGAGTTTTGACAGAAGCTATGGTAAATCAGGGTTCATTGGTAAGACAAGGCCAAAAATTAGGTGAATTCATTAAGCCTAATATTTATGAAATGGAAATTTCTATCAACGCGGCATATAAAGATCTTTTAAAAGTAGGTGAAAAAGTAAAACTGCATAATTTAGAGAATACTAAAAGTTGGACAGGTAAAGTAATTCGTGTTAATAGTAAAGTTGACCAAACTTCACAAACCATTAAAGTATTTATTCAGATCAACAGTAATGAATTAAGCGAAGGTATGTATTTAGAGGCTGATCTGGAAGCCAGATCAGAAAAGAATGCGTATGAATTACCCAGAAAGCTTTTGATAAATAAAGAAAGTGTTTTTGTGGTTGAAAATGATAGTGTTTTGAAATTAGTGACTATAAATCCGGTTTATTTTAAAGATCAAACCGTGATCATTAAGGGATTAACAGACGGAACTAAAACATTAACAAAAACTGTTCCGGGTGCTTATGATGGAATGGCTGTAAAAGTTTATGAAGAAACCAACAAAGGTAAAGAGCAATAATTAAGTTATATATGAAAAAAATAATTACATATTTCATCAAATATCCCGTTGCAGTTAATGTGATGATCATTGCATTTATAATATTAGGTATTATAGGTGCTAAATCGATGAAATCGTCCTTTTTCCCTTTAACAGAATCCAGGAATATCAGTATTTCTTTAGTTTACCCTGGGGCTTCTCCAGAAGAGATGGAAGAAGGTATTGTTTTGAAAATTGAAGACAATTTAAAAGGTATTGTGGGGGTTGAACGGGTAACATCCGTTTCTCGTGAAAACTCTGCAACCATCAATGTGGAAACCGAAAAAGACAAAGATATTGATGTAGTTCTGGCAGATGTTAAAAATGCTGTAGATATGGTTCCTTCAAAACCTGTAGGGATGGAACCGCCTATCATTTCGAAGATAGAGACCATGATGCCAACCATCAATTTTACAGTGAGTGGTGACAATATTTCGTTAAAAACTCTAAAACAATACGCTCGTCAGGTAGAAAATGACCTTCGTAGAATGGATGGTATCTCCCAGGTGATTCTCTCAGGTTTTCCTTTGGAAGAGATAGAAATAGCTGTTCGCGAGGTCGATCTTAGAGCTTACAACTTATCTTTTTCCGAAGTTGCAAATGCGGTAAGACAAACCAATTTGTTGATTACGGGAGGTATGATTAAAACAGAGGCTGAAGATTTCTTAATCAGGGCAAAGAACAGGGATTATTATGGAGATGAATTCAATGATATTATTGTAAGAGCAGATAAGTCGGGTAATATAATCCGATTAAGTGATGTAGCAGACGTAAGAGATACATGGAATGAGAATCCGAATCGAATTTATTTTAACGATGAAATAGCTATAAGCCTGCAGATAAATAATACGAACAATGAGGATATGATCGCTGCAGCTGACAAAATTAAAGAATACATAGCTACTTTCAACGATCAACATGATAATGTAGAATTAAATATAGCAAGTGACCGTTCGATCACATTGACACAACGCACCCAATTATTGACTGAAAATGCCATTGCCGGTATACTTTTGGTATTATTATTTTTATCATTGTTTTTAAATATTCGTTTGGCATTTTGGGTTGCTGCCGGTTTACCGATTGCTTTTTTTGGTATGTTTATGTTTGTGGCGCAATTAGGTGTTACGATAAATGTTCTGTCTCTTTTTGGGATGATCATCGTAATTGGTATTCTGGTGGATGACGGGATTGTGATCGGTGAAAATATTTACCAGCATTACGAAAAAGGAAAGTCACCTATACAAGCTGCTATTGACGGTACATTGGAAGTTATTCCTCCTATAGTTTCAGCTATTTTAACTACATTGATCGCATTTTCTACTTTTTACTTTTTGGATGGTAGAATGGGTGAATTTTTTGGTGAGGTTTCCACGGTTGTTATCTTAACCTTAAGCGTTTCGTTGATAGAGGCATTGATTATATTGCCTGCACATATAGCCCATTCCAAAGCATTGGTAAGAAAAGATAAAAAAAGAACAGGTATCTTTAAGTTATTTTATAATTTAAACCTGAGAGCCGATAAATTCTTAAAATTCCTGCGAGACAGATTATATGCTCCCTACTTGCGATTTTTCTTAAAACATAAATTCTTAGGTTTTGCTATTCCAATTGCTTTATTGATATTTTCTATTGGAGGCCTCAAAAGTGGAATTGTAAAAACCTCTTTCTTCCCAAAAATGGCGAGTGACAGGGTAAGTGTTAACCTGATAATGCCACAAGGGACCAATGAAAAGATAACCGATTCTATCATTTCAAAAATTGAAGAAGCTGCATGGCTAGTAGGTGATGAATTTACAGAATCAAGACAGGAAGATCATCATCATGTAATTCAAAATATAATCAAACATATTGGCCCCGGAACCAATAGGGCAAGTTTAACAGTAAACTTATTACCTGGTGAATTGCGTGATTTCCCTTCCTTGGATATAACAAATGCAATAAGTGATAAAGCAGGGAAAATCTATGGTACCGAAAGTTTAACTTACGGTTCGGGAATGAATTTTATGGGTAGCCCGGTTGCTGTTTCCCTTTTGGGGAATAATATCAAGGAACTAAAAGCAGCAAAAGAGGAACTGAAAAAAGAATTGGAAAGTAATCCGCAACTAAAAGATGTTGCTGATAATGATCCTGCCGGTATCAAAGAACTCAGGATCAAATTAAAGAACAATGCACATATTTTAGGTTTGAGCTTACAATCTGTGATGAGCCAGGTAAGATATGGATTCTTTGGATTTCAGGCACAGCGTTTCCAGCGTGGACAGGATGAAATTAAAGTTTGGGTTCGTTATGACAGAAAAGACAGATCTTCCATCAAAAATATGGATGACATGTGGATCTCAACTCCTTCGGGAAGTAAAGTTCCATTCAGTGAGATTGCTACTTACGAGATAGAAAGAGGTGAAGTAGCGATTAATCACCTGAACGGACAAAGAGAGATTCAACTTACAGCCGACCTTAAATCTAAGGACGATAGTGAAGTTGAAATTCTGGAGGATATTAAAAACCGTATCATGCCGCAGATAACTTCAAAATATCCATCTGTAAAGGCAAGTTATGAAGGACAAAACAGGGATGCTGCCAAAACAAAAAAATCTGTAAATATTGTCGGACCAATAATTTTGTTGATGATCTACATAGTTATTGCCTTTACTTTCAGATCCTACAGTCAGCCTTTGCTATTATTAATTATGATTCCATTTAGTTTGATTGGAATTGTTTGGGGACATTTTTTCCATGGTTTTCCAATTAATATTTTGTCATGGTTAGGGATTATTGCTTTGGTCGGTATTATGGTAAACGACGGCCTGGTATTAGTTGGTAAATTCAACAGTTATTTGAAGGAAGGATTTAAATACGATGAGGCATTGGTTCTGGCAGGAACTGCACGTTTTAGAGCAATTTTCTTAACCTCTATTACAACAGTAGCCGGACTTGCTCCATTAATGTTAGAAAAAAGCCGTCAGGCACAATTCTTAAAACCAATGGCAATTTCTATTTCATACGGAATTATTGTTGCAACCTTTTTAACTTTATTGATGCTACCATTATTACTATCGTTAAGCAATCGGATTACCGTATTTTTTAAATGGTTGAGAACAGGTAAAAAAGTTACAAGAGAAGAAGTTACCAGAGCTATTAAAGAATTAAAAGTAGAAAATGAAGAATACTAATAAAATAATAATATTTAGCATATTGCTAAATTCATTTTTGGGGTTTTCACAAGAAAAATTATCAAAGGATAAAGCAGTTAACATTGCATTTGAAAACAACTATGATATAAAGGTTGAAAATAATAATGTAAAAGCTGCTGAGAATAATGCCAGTATCTATAACAGTGGTTATTTACCTTCTGTTTCCGCTAACAGCGGAGCAAATTATCTGGATAAGAACAATGATAATGAATATCAGAATGGAGATAAGACAAACAGTGATACACAAACCACTTCTTATAATGCATCAGTAGGTTTAAATTACACACTTTTTGACGGTTTTGGAAGAAAATATAATTATCAAAAACTGCAGGAACTGTATAATTTAAGTGAAATTCAGGCGAAACAAATAATGGAGAATACCGTTTTACAGCTTTTGACCTCCTATTATGAAATTGCCAGATTGACACAAAGCAAGAATTTACAAAAAAAATCTTTAGAAATTTCAAAAGACAGGTCTCAAAGAGAAATATACAACTATGAATATGGTCAGAATACGCAATTGGATGTACTGAATTCAGAAGTTGATGTAAATAACGACAGTATCAGTTTATTGAACATTAACAGGGAATTAGCGAACGCTAAACGTAATCTGAATGTTATTTTAGGCAGAAATGTCAATATCGATTTTGAGGTGGATACTACTGTTGTTTATGCATTGGAACTAAATTTAGAAAACCTTTTACTTTCAGCGAATTCACAGAACAAAATATTATTACAAGCAGAAAAAAATGTAGAATTAAGTAACTATAATCTTAAAATTAATAAATCCACCTGGTATCCAAATATTGGGATAAATGGAGGTTATGGATGGAACAGTTCTGATTTTGATTCTGATGTTGTTAATACAATGTCTTTAAGCAGTCAGACTTCAAAGGGATTAAATGGAGGTGTCAGCCTGTTTTGGAATTTTTTTGACGGAGGAGCCAGAAAAACCAGAATACAAAATGCGAAAATTGCCATTGATAACAGCAATATCAAAAAAGAACAAATAGGACAGGAATTAGAACGCAACATCAACAATGCCTGGGAAACTTATCAAAATGCACTTTATATTCTTCAAGCCGAACAAAAAAATGTAGAAACCAATAAAAGAAATTTTTCACGAAGTGAAGAGCAATTTAAATTAGGACAGATCATTTCGGTGGAATTTAGATTGGCGCAGGTAAATTTACTGAATGCTGCTAACAATTATAACCGCGCTAAATATACGGCAAAGATTGCAGAATTAAATTTATTGCAGCTGAGTGGAGAATTGTTGGGAGCTGAGTATTAGAGATGTTGAGTGAAAGAGAGATAGAGTGATAGAGTGACTAAGATATTAGTATAATAGAGTTCAATTATAAATTTCTCTGTGAAAATTAGCGAAATCTGCGAGAAATATTAAAAAAAAATGAAAATAACGATTCTTTGTGAAAACCAGTCAGGCCATGCAGGTGCAAAAGTTTGCAGTGCTGAATGGGGATTATCTTTTTTTATTCAAAAGGATGATGTGAATATTCTTTTTGATACAGGCCATACAGATATTTATTGGAAAAATGCTGAACAATTAAACATTGATTTGCAAACAACTGATTTTGTTGTGCTTTCTCATCATCACTGGGATCATGTTGGCGGTTTGAAACATCATAATTTTAAAAGTAAAAAAGAACTCATCATTCATCCTGAAATAATTGATAAAGTGCCTGATGATTCGTCTCAAAAGATGATATCCGATTTTAATATTATTCAATCAAAAGGCAGTTTAGAATTTTCAAATGATATTTTCTATCTGGGTGAGATTCCGAGAAAGACCACTTTTGAAAAAGGAAATTATAAAGATGAGGCAATGAGAGATGATTCAGCAATAGCGATAAGGACAAATAAGGGAGTAGTTGTTGTAACAGGATGCTCCCACTCCGGCATTTGCAATATTTGTGAACAAGCTAAGAAAGTCACAGGCCAAAAGTTATATGCCGTAATTGGTGGATTTCATTTATTTGAAAATGAACCCGAAGCAGTTGAAGGAACTATTGATTATTTCAAAACAGAAAAACCAAGATATCTTTACCCGATGCATTGTGTGGATTTTCCAACTTTAGCAAGATTTTACAACGAGTTTGGAATCGAAAAACTGGCAACCGGGGATGTGATAAAATTCAATGATTTATAGGTAGTTTTAAGTGCTTAGTGTTTAGTTTTTAGCGAATTACTTAATACTCCATCTTCAAATCTTCTAATCAACTTCATATTTAACCGCAAGGTTCGCAAAGTTATTCGCAATGGACACAAGAGAATAATCTAAACGAGTAAAACTTGCCTTGCCGTAAGCGCAGGTACACAAATAAACATATTTCCTCTTGCCTCTTGATTCTTTTTGATTAATAATAAATGCTACAATAAGTTGTAATAATTATTTGTTATCTCATTATTAGATCATTACATCATTTTATCATTGAAGAATTTCACAAAGAAACTCCCCTATTCCATGCAATAAAATCATCTTGTTCTAAAAGTTGAGCCTTGGTTTTGATCTTTCCACCGGCAACATCAATTATTAAATTTAGAATACTATTGGCTTTATCTTCCAGGGTTTTCTCTCCATAGATGATATCTCCGGTATCTAAGTCAATTATATCGGGCATTCTTTTTGCAAGATCAGTATTGGAAGAAATTTTAATTACCGGTACAATCGGATTTCCTGTAGGAGTTCCTAAGCCTGTAGTAAATAACACAATATTTGCCCCCGAACCAACCATTGCAGTTGTACTTTCCACATCATTTCCGGGGGTACAAAGTAAGTTAAGGCCCGGTTTGGAAATATATTCTCCATAATCCAGAACCTGAACTATCGGAGAAGTCCCTCCTTTTTTTGCAGCTCCGGCAGATTTCATTGCATCTGTAATTAAACCATCTTTGATGTTTCCCGGTGACGGATTCATATCAAATCCCGAACCTGCATCAATCACCGACCTTTCAAAATCATCCATCAGTTTTAAGAATTTTTCTGCATCTGTATCATTAACACATCGGTTAACAATTTCCTGCTCTACACCGCAAAGTTCGGGGAATTCCGATAAAATTACTGTACCGCCCAAGGCTGTGATAAGGTCAGAAACCTTTCCTAAAGATGGATTTGCAGAAATACCCGAAAACCCATCGGAACCACCACATTCCAATCCGATTTTTAATTTTGATAAAGGAGCAGGCCTTCTGGTAAGATTATTTGCTTTTTTAATTTCATAAAAAGATTCATTGATTACCTTATTCAGCATCTTATCAACAGTACCAAGTTTTTGTTGCTCATAAATTAAAACAGGCTTTTTATTTTCCGGATTGATCTTTTTTAATGCATTCTGGAACATTTCGATCTGTAAATTCTGACATCCCAGGCTAAAAACAGTAGCGCCTGCAACATTTGGGTTATTTACATATCCTGCCAAAAGTTTTGCCATTTCCTCAGCTTCCTGTCGGATAGCTCCACAACCTCCCTGATGTGTTATAAATTTTACCGAAATGTTCTCAAAAAGCTTGTTTTCAACACTTTGATACGTATCATCTTCAACATCAGAATCATATACCAAAGAGCGCAATAAAAGTTGGTGTTTGCTTATTTTTTTGGTAGAGAATTCTTTATCAAAAATTTCTTTCAATTTTTCAATATTCCTGTTCTCACAAAAAACCAGTGGAAAGAACAGCCAAATATTTTCTGTACCTACCTGCCCGTCTTCCCTGTGATAACCTAAAAAAGTCCGATCTTTCCATCTCTCAATATCAGGTGTGTTCCAACTAAAATCTTCTGTTTTCCCAGTGACTTTTTCACTTTTATGTACCACATTTTGAGTAGTAAGAATATCTCCTTTTTTTATAAACATGGTTGCTTTTCCAACCAATATTCCATACATAATAATATTCTCCCCTTTTGTAATATCATACAAGGAAATTTTGTGTTTTGCTTTTATATTATTTAAAATCTCAAAATTATTCCCTTTAAAAGGTATGTTTTCTCCGGCATTTAAATCTGCCAAAGCAACTGCAACATTGTCTTTTGGATGTATTTTTATCAGTTTATTTTTCATAAACAATCATTATAAGTGATTATAGAAATCTATAAAGTCTTTTTCGATACCATTAATGTTTCAATTTCTTTTAAACCTAAAGAAATTAACTCTTTTAAGCCTTCAACTTTACCCAGGTCTTTATCCCAAAAATCTGTATTCCGTAGAGTTGCTTCTGCAATTTCATCAAAATTATTCAATTTCCATATTTCTGAAAAAGCTTCAATTACTTCATCACTATCGTTTATTGGTAATTTTGTTCCATTCCAGGTCCCCTTATAGAATCGTATTAAGCAAGCCAAAGCAAAAACTAAGTGCAACGGAATTTTATTTTTGATATTAATATATTCTAATAAACTAGGTAGAACCCGAACTTTAAATTTTGAAACAGAATTTAAAGCTATGCTCTCTAACCGATGTTTGATAAAGGGGTTTCTAAACCTGTCAAAAACTTCATTTGCGAAATTTTTCAATTCTTTTTCATCCATATCTAAAGTAGGAATAATTTCCTCAAAAACAGCTTTTTGAATAAACCCTTCGGTAAATTCATTTTCAATGGTTTCTTTCACTGTTTTATTACCATATAAGATAGAAAATGGAACCATAGCTGTATGTGCCCCATTTAGAATTCGAACTTTTCTTGTCCGATAGGGTTGCATATCATTCACTATTTTTACATCCAGATCCGTTTTGTCAAAAGGAAGTCTTTTCTTTAATTCTTCATTTCCCTCGATTACCCATAAAAAGAATTTTTCGGCAGTAACAATCAAATCATCTTCATATTCCAACTGTTTGTTATAATCTTCAATTTCATCTTTTGGGTATCCGGGAACTATTCTGTCAACTAAAGTGTTATGAAAGGTAGAACCATCTAAAATCCAGTTTTTAAAGCTTTTATCCAAACTCCACAAATCAATATACTTTAAAATAATTTGCTTTAATGTATCTGCATTATAATTGATCAATTCACAAGGAATAATGATTAATCCTTTTTCAGGATCACCATTAAAATGTTTAAACCTTTCATATAAAAGTACCGTTAATTTAGCCGGAAATGAACCGGGGGGTTGCATATTTAGCTTATCAGAAGCATTATATGCGATTCCTGCCTCTGTTGTATTGGAAATAATGAATTCAAGTTCTTCTTCTTTGGATAAAGCAAGATAATCATCAAAGTCTTTAAATGGGTCTATACATTTTACAATATTGGTAATAAGTTCTTTTTCTTGTATTTCTTCGCCATTTTTTACTCCTTTCATAAACAAAGTGTAAAGTCCGTCCTGCTCTTTCAATTTATCAATCATTCCCTTTTCTATGGGTTGAACAACTGCAACTCCACCATTGAAATCCGTTCTTTTATTTAATTGCTGAAAGGCATAATCGACAAATGCCCTTAAAAAGTTACCTTCTCCAAATTGTACAATTTTTATGGGAAGATTTTCTTCAATTTTTAAATTTTTCCGGTTTAATTTTATCATTTTGATTATTTTAACTTAATAAAATATGACCCCTCCGGGGTCGGAAAATGCCAAAACATTTTTCTATAAACATGTGAGTCCTCCGGACTCATTAAATTTAGTCATCATCGCTACATCATTATATCATTTGATATCATAGATCAAACAATCCCGGTAACCACAAACTTAATTGTGGAAAGTAGGTCACTAAAAACAAGGCTAAGATCATTACTAAAAATAAAGGAATAAGCGGCTTTACCACTTTTTGAATCGTGGTTTTGGCAATTCCCACTCCTACAAACAATACCGAGCCAACCGGAGGTGTGGTTAATCCGATACACAGATTTAAAACCATTACGATTCCGAAATGAATAGGGTCCATTCCTAATTTGGTTACTACCGGTAAAAATATCGGGGTAAATATCAAAACTGCTGGAGTCATATCCATAAAAATACCTACAAATAACAATATCAAGTTTATAATCAATAGAATAACTATTCTATTATCACTTATATGCAGTAATACATCACTTATATTCTGAGGTATTCTTTCATAAGACATCACCCACGACATACTCATGGATGCGCCTATTAACAACATCACAATAGCTGTTGTAGCCGATGAGTCAAGTAAGATCTGAGGTAAGTTTTTAAAAGAAAGTTCTTTGTAATAAAATCCTAATAATAAGGTGTAAAGAACAGCAACTGCCGAAGCTTCGGTAGCAGTAAAAATTCCGGATACGATCCCTCCTATTACTACAACCAACAGAAATAAACTTGGAACTGCATCGATAAATGTGGTAAATACTTGTTTTATCGAACTTCTTTCACCCACATTATAACCTTTTCTTTTAGCCCAGATCATTGCTACTATCATCAAAAATAATCCGGTCAAAATTCCCGGAATATAGCCTGCTAAAAATAATGCGGCAATAGATACGCCCCCACTGGCAAGTGAATAAACGATCAATACGTTACTTGGCGGAATAACCAGGCCAGTTGTTGCTGAAGTTATATTTACTGCTGCTCCAAATTCTTTTGAATAGCCTTCTTTTTCCATTTCGGGGCCTAAAATACTTCCCATCGCTGAAGCGGATGCCATTGCTGATCCGGCAATTGCTCCCATCAACATAGCTCCAACCACATTGATTAAAGCCAAGCCTCCGGGTAACGAACCTACCAGTGTTTTCGCGAAAGCGATCAATCTATGTGCAATTCCACCCTTATTCATCAACTGCCCTGAAAGTACAAAAAACGGTATTGCCAAAAGTGCAAAGCTATCTAATCCGGCTCCCATCCTCTGAGAAATTGTTGTAAAAGCGGGTATTGCCTGAAAATTTACCAACATTGTTAATAATGAAGATATTGCAATACTCCAAGCTACAGGTGTACCAATTCCCAATAAAAAAATAAAGCTTAAAACTAAGACAAGTACCGGAATATAATCTACCATAATTATTTGTTTAAGAGATCAGAAATTTTGTAATATACTATCAATGTGCCACTTAGAGGTAGTGCTAAATATACTGCGGCTAAAGGGATTTGCAATGCAGGAGAATGCTGATCAAGAATATAAGTGATAAATACTAATCTAATACCTCCAACAATCATAGCAAAAAACACAAACGTGATTATTATCAAATTAATCAGTTTTGATAATCTTTTTTTATTACTTTCATTTAATTTAGAAGGTAAAATATCTATTGCGACATGCATATTCTTTCCTGAAACATAAGCTGCACCTAACACACCAACCCAGATCATTAAATATCTTGCCAGCTCATCGGTAAATGAACTTGGTGTACCTAAAATATAGCGTGTGAAAACTTGCCAAAGGACATTAATAACCATTACCGACATGATAATTATTAACGTAATTCCCAGATATTTATCAATCTTATTTCGTAAAGTCATATTATTTAGTATTTCGAATTTGTTGAATTAAAGCATACATTTCCTTATCATTTTTATATTGTTCATACAAATTATTTACTTTTTCAGAAAATAAAGTTTTGTCCGGCTTTATGATTTTAACTCCTGCTTTTTTAACTTCAGTCAAGGCTTCCTTTTCGGCTTCAGCCCATAATGTACGCTGATATTTAACCGATATATCTACAGCTACTTGTAACCATTCCTGCTCTTGTTTGTTTAATCTGTTCCAAACATGTGTACCAATTATCAGAACATCGGGTAAAACTGTATGTTCATCTAATGTATAATACTTACAAACCTCATAATGTCTTGATAAATAAAAGCTTGGGGGATTGTTTTCTGCACCGTCCACAACTCCCTGTTGCAAAGAAGTATACAATTCTCCCCATGAAATCGGAGTTGGAGAACCACCTAAACTATTAACCATATTCATCGCCGAAACACTTTCCATCACCCTGATTTTCAATCCTTTTAAATCATCAGGAGCATAAACAGGTTTCTCTTTTGTATAAAAACTCCTGCTTCCTGCATCGTAGTATCCCATTCCTTTTAACCAAAATTTTTCACCTCCATTAAGTAATTCTTTACCAATTGGTCCGTCGAGAACTTGAAAAGAATGTTCTCTATCGCGAAACAAAAATGGCAGCCCGAATATTTTCATTCCTGGTGAAAAATTTTCCATTACACCGGCAGAAACTTTGGTCATATCCAAACTTCCAATTTGCAAAAGTTCCAAGCATTCACGTTCGGTACCTAATTGCTGACTTGGGTATATTTCGAGTGTGAGTTTTCCTTCAGAGATACTATCTAAAATTTCATCCATCCTTACCATTGCTTTATGGACAGAATGGTTGCTATCCAGCCCATGGGCTAATGAGATAGCCTTGGTTTTTCCTGTTTGGCCACAGCTTGAAAACAAGATGAAAAATATAAAAGAAAAAATCGTTGTTCTATAAAGCATTTATAATATGTTGTTTAAAATGTAAAATATTCATTTGCGTTGTTATAACTGATATCCTGAACAATTTTACCGATCCATTCCAAATCATTTGGTAATTCACCTGCTTCGATTTCCTTTCCTAAAAGATCACATAAAACCCTCCTGAAATATTCATGCCGTGGAAAGGACAAGAAACTCCTCGAATCGGTAAGCATTCCTACAAAAGTGCTTAATAGCCCCATATTCGACAGAGCATTTAGCTGCCTGGTTATTCCGTCTTTTTGATCTAAAAACCACCAACCTGAACCAAATTGTATCTTTCCTTTGATAGAACCATCATTAAAATTACCTGTCATGGTTGCCAACACTTCATTATCTGCCGGATTCAAATTATAAATTATCGTTTTAGTCAGTTTATTTTTGCTGTCCAATATGTTTAAAAATTTCGATAAACTTTCTGCCTGAGAATAATCTCCAACCGAATCCCACCCTGTATCAGGACCTAGTTTATTCAACATCCTGCTGTTGTTATTTCTAAGTGCACCCAAATGAAATTGTTGCACCCAACCAAATTTGTGGTATGTTTCTGCTAGAAACTGAAGCATCGCAGATTGGAATTGTAAAACTTCATTATGAGAAATAAATTGATTATTTCTTTTTTTGTGGAATATTGAAATTACTTCAGGTTCTGTAAAAGGTTCACAATAGATCCGGTTTAAACCGTGGTCTGATAATTTGCAACCATTTTCATCAAAATATTTAATCCTGTTCCTTAACGCTTTTTGTAGATTTTCATATGAATCAATTGGAAAACCACAAACTTCCTCCAATGAATTGATATATTCATTATAGGAATCTTCTTCAATAAGAATTGACCTATCCGGCCTGAAAGAGGTACTCATTTTTAGACTGGCATCATTTTTAGCAAATTTTTGATGATATTCCAGGGTATCTGTCGGATCTTCAGTAGTACAAACTACTTCGACATTCATTTTTTTTAATAAACTCCGGCAGCTATACTCAGGTGAATTTAATTTTTTTGAGGTCTTTTCAAATATCGCATCAGCATTATCTTCAGTAAGTAAATCGTCAATATCAAAATAACGAAGCAACTCTAAATGAGTCCAGTGATAAAGGGGGTTTCGCATCGTATACGGAACTGTCTTTGCCCACATTTTGAATTTTTCCTTATCGGAAGCGTCACCGGTTATATATTTTTCTTCAACACCCAAAGTTCTCATAGCTCTCCATTTATAATGATCACCATTAATCCAAACTTCGGTAATATTCTTAAAAATTCTGTCCTCAGCAATATCTCTTGGTGAGAGATGACAATGATAGTCTATAACCGGCATCATTTTCGAATAGTTGTGATAAAGTTCTTGTGAAAATTTATTATTCAATAAAAAATTATCTGTGATAAAAGTTTTTGCCATTATTTCTGTTTGAAGTTGAACTTATTTTCTGCATGAACTATCTTATTATCATACATTGCATCTAAAGACATTTGAACAGCAACTGCTGTATTTGCCCCGGTATAAACACTTGAAGCTGGTTGAGAGTTATTCAAAATACAATTTCTAAATTCCTGCAATGCAAGCTTGCTTGCATTCTTATTACTTTCTTCTATAAGAGCTCCATTTCTTTTGAAATGTGGATTTGCTGTAGCACCTGAAACACCATCAACATCAGCTAATTCTTTTTCATGTCCTTTTTCATAATATATCCATGCCTTTGATTGATCCATAATTATAGTTCCCTTGCTTCCCATCACTTTGATCTGGTAATCACTAAGAGAATTAGAAGTCAGACTTGTAAATTTAGCTTTAACTCCACTTGGATATTCAAAAATTAAATTGGTATTATCGTATGTTTCTCTACCATCTTTCCAATAATCAATTCCTCCAACACCCATTATTTTTATAGGATTTTCTTCAAGCACCCAATTTATAAAATCAATTTGATGAGAACTTAGTTCGGCCGTTAATCCACCCGAAAATTCTCTATACAACCTCCAGTTAATGGCTCTTTCCAAGGAAGGTTTGGGTACGGAACGCCTCCAGTCACCATTTCGGTTCCATTGACATTCAAACAAAATTACTTTTCCAATTTCTCCTTCTTTTATCATATCTGCTACTTTTTTATAAAGATCTGAACTATGAAATTGATGCCCGGTTTGGAAAATATTATTTGATGAATGTACTTTCTTTACTAATTCCTTTATGCCAGTATACCCTTTTGCCATAGTTTTTTCACAATATATATGCTTACCCACATCAACAGCGTCTATTGCTATTGATGAATGTGTACTGAAAGGTGTTGAAACTAAAACAGCATCAATATCTTTACTTTCTAATAGTTTTCTATAATCACTATAAGCTTTTGTATTATCTCCTGCCCTTTTTAATCCTTCTTCCAACCTAAATGGTAGGATATCACAACAAGCAGCTACATTTACACCTTTAATTTCATTAAGAATTGGTATCAAACCCTGACCTCTTGATCCAGTACCGATAACACCAATATTAATCGAATCATTTGGTCCAAAATTTTTATTTAAAGCCATAATTGTTGAAGTACCTGCTAAAATTCCAGTAGAAATCAATCCACTTTTTTTAATAAAATCTCTTCTTTTCATAATTTAATTTTCACTATAGTTTTGGTTCCCACCCGGGTTCGTATGTTCTGGACCATAAGTTCATAGCATCCCGATCGAAAATTCTACCTGTCTTTTCATCGACTTCAAACGATTTCCCTATCCTGGATGAAATATTTGCATAATGTGTCAACATTTGAGTAACCGCACCCTGTTCAATAGGTGAAGTAAGTTTTTGCTTTCCTCTTATTGTTTCAAAGAAATTTACTGCATGTCTTGTTGAAAGGCTCCCTCCTCCTCCAAGAGCAACACCACCTTCTTCTCCATTTATCTTTTTCTCTTTTATCATTTTCCCTTTAATATCAAATAGACTATAACCCTCCCTGTTAATAAACACCGAACCTTTTGAACCATAGATTATAGTTCCTCTTCCTTTACCATATTTTTTATAACCATTCCTACTACTTCCATCCCATTGTATAACCTTTTTGTTTGGAAATCTAAAATTAGCCTCCATGGTATCATACATGTCCCATCCATCATTCAGGTATTGGAATTTACCTGAATAAACATCCACATATTCCGGATATTTTACATCTAGTGCCCAGCGGGCAATATCCAATTCATGAGTTGCATTATTACCCATCTCTGCAGTTCCAAAATCCCAACCATACCAGTGCCAGTTATAGTTCCATGTATCATGCATATACTCCTTTCTTGGTGAAGGCCCTTGAAAAAGATCCCAATCCAACCCAACAGGAGGGGTAGCTTTCACAGGAACCGGAACCTCGCTCCTGGAGTTTGTGTAAAATGCAATTGCTTTATAGGTTTCACCAATAATTCCATTGTGAATATCCTTTATAATTTCAGCAGACTCCAGAGAAGATCTTTGTTGATTACCCATTTGAACTACTTTATTGTATTTTTTTTGAAAAGCAACAACCAATTCATTTTCATGGGGGTTATGACTGCAAGGCTTTTCTAAATACACATGCTTTCCGGCTTCCATAGCCATACATGCACCTGGTGTATGCCAATGATCCGGAGTTGCCATAAATACTGCATCAAGTTTTTTATCTTCTAATACTTTACGAATATCATTTTCAAGTTTTGGCTTATTTGGTATTTTCCCTTCAAAATGTTTAGCGCCTTTTTCCAGCTGACTTTCCATAACATCACACAAATACAATAAACGAACATTACTTTCTTTTCTCACAATAGATTCGACGTAGCCACCTAACCTTCTTCCCAAGCCCTGAACAGCAATATTTATTCTGTCATTAGCTCCAATAATGTTTTTATAGCTTTTAGCAGACATGGCATTTATACCATTACTTAATACTAAGCCAACAGCTCCTGCTGAAGCTTTTTTTATAAAATCTCTCCTGTTAGAACTCATAGTATTCTATTTTAAATTATCCAGATTCCGAATTTTAATATTTTTAAATGAAACAAGATCTCCATGATCCTGTAACAGAATATTTCCATTATCTGCTTCACCAAAATCATCCCAAGTTTTATATTTGCTCTCTGCTACCAACTTGCGATAATCATCACTTTTACGCTCATACTCAAGTACTTTGATTCCATTTAACCAATGTTCAATGTGGTTGTTTTTTGAAAGTATATATGCATGGTTCCATTCACCTACAGGGTTAACGACCTTATTTTCTGCTTCTATCAAATCATAAAGGGAAGCAACAGTTCTACTACCTTTATGATTTCCTTTTTTAGCATCAGGATGCTTAAAATCATCTAATATCTGAAATTCTAAACCTATAGCAGAGCCCTCTCCTTTATTGAGGTAGGTATTGACAAAATACTTAATACCGCTATTTGCACCCTCTGTTAATTTGAAATCAACTTTAAGTTCGAAATTTCCATAGAGTTCTTCAGTTACAATATCTCCTCCGGCCCTGGATTCTCCTCCACCGGATGCTAAAACAGATAATTCTCCATTTTCAATTTTCCATCCAGATTCAGGAAAAGTTTTGGATTTTGCACCCCTCCACCCTTTTGTAGTTTTACCATCCCAAAGCATCTTCCACCCTTTTTTTAATTCATCTTCTGTAAGATTATTTTTAGTGAATTTTGGCTTAAGATCGACTGTTTTGGAATATTGTTCCACATTGGTTGTAATGATCTTTAAATTTTTCCAGGCAACTTGAATTCCTTCTTTTTCTTTGTCATTGCCAATTCCGTGAACCTGCAACCCAATAAAACCTTTATCGGTCATATCATCAATCAGATGAGAAGCAGGCACACCGTTGATCCATGTTTTAATTGTATCTCCAATGGCTTCAATTCTGTATTTATTCCACTGGTTCTGTTTAAAAGCTTCTCTGGCCTTTTGATTATCATTTAAATTATACACCCAGCCTCTTCGAGCTTCATCATAAATTCCTGCACTCCACGCTCTATCGGAAGGATCTATTTCCACTTGATATCCATGTACTCTTCCTTCCTGATAATATGGAAAACTGTTGCTCCTAATTTGAATTCCTGAATTTAAATCAGGATCTACCTTATATTCTAATTCTAAAATAAAATCACCATACAGACTATCTGAACATAAAAAAGTATTTGGCGTATTGGTAACGGTACTACCTACGATTGCACTATTTTTAACTTCATAAGTTGCTTTACCTCCTTTAATGGCCCATCCATTCAACGTTTTTCCATCAAATATTTTAACCCAGGGTTCCTTGTCTTTTGATTCATCACACCCAATCAGGATCAAAAAGTTTAAAATTGAAACTAATTTTATTATATTTAAAATTGTGGTATTAAATTTCATCATATTAGATATTTATTGATTTTTCTATTCCGAATTCTAATCCTGAAAGTTCTGCCAAACCTTTCATTCTTCCAATACATGAATAGCCCGGATAAAAATCTTTGTTAAGATCTTCCATCATTTGATATCCATGATCAGGTCTCATTGGGATTTCACAATCTATTCTTCCTTCTTTTTTCCTTCTTTTTTGCTCTAAAACAATATTTTTAATTACTGAATACATATCTACATCGCCTCCCAGATGATTAGCCTCTTGAAAGTTACCTGCATCATCCCTCAAAGTACTTCTTAGATGTAAAAAGTGAACTTTATCAGCAAAACGATTGAACATTTCTGGTAAATCATTGTCGTCTCTAACTCCTAATGAGCCTGTACAAAATGTAAGGCCATTATATTGATTATTAACTGCAGATAAAATTTCAGCGATATCTTCTTCTGTACTAACAATCCTCGGTAATCCCAACAAAGAGTATGGTGGATCATCAGGATGAATACACATTTTAACCCCTGCTTTTTCAGCTACCGGAATTATCTCCCTTAAAAAATAAAATAAATGCTCTTTCAATTTATTTCTATTGATATCTTTATATTTATTGAGAACATCTCTAAACTCTTCAATCGTATATTTTTTATCTGTGCCGGGTAAGTTTGCGATTAGTGTTTGGGTTAGACGATTGATTCCTTCTTCATTTAACTTTTCGTAATAAGCTTTAGCCTTTATGATTTCATCCTTATTATAATCCCTTTGAGAGTTTTCTCTTTTTAAGATAAACAGGTCAAAAGCTATCAAAGCAATCTTTTCAAACCTAAGTGTACTTGCCCCTGTTTCTAACTCATAATTTAAATCTGTTCTTGTCCAATCCATGATGGGCATAAAATTGTAGCATACAGTTCTAATTCCGCATGCTCCCAGATTTTCAATACTTTCTTTATAATTCTCGATATACTGCAAATAGTTTCCAGTTTGGGTTTTAATATCTTCATGTACAGGAATACTTTCAACTACAAGCCAATTCATGCCATAATCTTCAATGTCTTTTTTCCTTTTCAGGATATCTGGTTTTGTCCAAACATCTCCATAAGGAACACTAAATAAAGATGTTACAATATTTCCGACACCTATTTGTTTGATGTCAGAAAGAGAGACATTATCATGTTCACCATACCACCGCCAGGTTTTAATCATAGTCATTGTATTGATGTTTAAATTCTTACACTCCGCTAAAAACATTAAATCCTCCATCCACAGGAATCACTGCTCCTGTTACAAAAGAGGCTGCATCACTTATCAGCCAATGGATCACTCCGTTAAGCTCTTCCGGTTCACCAAATCTTTTCATGGGCGTATTTGCTATAATTTTATCACCTCTATCTGTTAAGGAACCATCATCATTCAATAATAGTTTTCTATTTTGATTTCCAATAAAGAAACCCGGTGCAATAGCATTTACTCTTAATTTATCTCCGAATTTTAAAGCAAACTCCGTTGCCATCCACTTCGTTAAATTTGTCACGGCAGCTTTTGATGCCGAATACCCAACTACCCTGGTGATCGTTTTAAATGCAGCCATAGAAGAATAGTTGATAATTAACCCTTTACCATTCTCCTTCATGACCTTACCGAAAACCAAAGAAGGGATCAGGGTTCCGTTAAGGTTCAGATCCGTTACTTTTTGGAACTCATCTAATTCTATATCGAAAATTGTTTGTTCATCAGATATTGTTGCTCCGGGCATATTGCCACCTGCTGCGTTTAACAAGACATCGACTTTTCCCCAATGATTAAGAATAGTTTTACAAACTTCTTCAACTTTCTGCTTATCCAATACATCACAAACAAAGCCTAAAACATCCTCATTATTCAAAAAAAGATTGTTTAAAGCATCATTAATTCTATTTTTATTCGAACCTAAAATTACAACCTTTGCCTTGTTTTCTAGCAGATACTTAGCAATTGTACTTCCAAGAACACCACTTCCTCCGGTGATTACACATACTTTATCCGATATATCAAAATTCTTGTTTATCATGTCTTTTCTTTTTTAAAAGTAAGATTTATTTCATCAGTTCAAAACCAACCATCATTGCTGTACTGTTTACTAAAGTATGAACCAGTGCAGCATAAAAGATATTCTTAGTTTTTATATAAGTGTACCCATATGCCCACCCCCCAATTGATGCTAACCCTACAAATATTATAGATCCTGAATGAAAATGTACCAGTCCAAATATTACACTCGTGATTGCTAAAGCTATATAAGTCCCTACCATCTCAATCTTATTTTTCTCAATAAAATATGCTACAATAAATATTAAAAATGTTATCAGAGCCGGAAACCATTTCATTTTGCCCTCCATAAAATATCCTGTAATCATAGATAAGATCACTAATGATATAAAACCCCATTTCCAAAAAGTTCGCCAATTCTTTGTTTGATTAATCCTCTTTTGAAGCATGTTTTGCAATAAACCTCTAAATACTAATTCTTCAAAAAGAGCTACATGTAGAAAAGTACTAAATAGTTTTTTTATTATATTAAATATCAACTCTTTATCTACTGTATCATGTCCCTTATAAGTGATGAAATCTACCGAAAATGCAACAAAATATATAAAGAAATAGAAAGTGATCCAAACCCAGATTGCAGTCCCAATTTTTTTAAAATTAAATTCAGGATAAAAACCTATATCCTTTATATTCCTAATCACTCCAAAACTGTATACTCCTGTTATCAAAACAATGATTCTATAAACCGAATCAAAACCGCCTCCTGATATTGGCAGGTTGCTATTTGCTCCTAAATTTATTAAAGTAACAGGTACAATAAATAAAAATAACATACTAAAATCCAGCCAGTCAACCTTTTTACCCTGCTGTATTTTTAAAGCAAAAACAAATGGAAACAGAAGAATAAAAAATGGTAATAATCCGTTTAAACCTTTAAAAGGATTCTGATTATTTATAACGAGATAAGAGTAATAGATTAAAAGCAGGATTACAGATAGAATTCCTATTTTATAAACATTGTAATCGACAATCTTTTGCAGCCATGAACCGGTATTTTCCCTTCCTACGGCGAATAATATAAAATATAAAACGATCATATAAACCGTAGAACTGATTATTTGCGATATGCTATTGTAATCCCAAATGATCAAAACAAAAAACACAGCCAGAAAAAGTGTATACCCTAGACTTTTAGCTAAGTCGTTTTTTAAGGTTTTATTCATAATTTGTTTACTTATTAATTTATACTTGTTCCCCATTCTTTATTTGGGAATGCTCCCATCTCCAGTTCTAAAGTTGCTCCGTTTAAAATATCTTTATGAGAGAACCATACTTTATCATAAGGTTTTCCGTTTAGCTTGGCAGATTGGATGTATTTATTTTTCTTTGAGCTGTTTTTGGCAATTATTGTAAAAGTATTTCCATTATCGAGATCGATAGATGTTTTTTCAAATACCGGGCTTCCAATGGTATAGATCGGTAATCCCGGAGTTACTGGATAAAATCCCATAGAAGAAAAAACAACCCAGGAAGTCATAGCTCCCCCATCTTCATCACCTGGAATTCCGAAAATACTGTCCTGGAACCATGCATCTAATAAAAAACGAACCCTTTTTTGGGTTTTCCACGGTTCACCGACATAATTATATAAATACGGTATATGGAAACTTGGTTCATTTCCCATAGAAAATTGGCCAACCATACCACTTGAATCGGGAAAATTAGCCCAGAACTGCCATTTTCTTCTTCCCAGATCTTCACGAAATAAATTATCTAAATTTTCAATAAATTGAGCTCTTCCTCCCATCAGATCGATCAAACCATTAATATCATGTTGTACCTGCCAGGCATAGGTATACCCATTATTTTCGTCATAATAATCACGTCCTCCGGGCCCTCCATCAAATTTTGGATCAATTTCTATCCAATTACCATCAGAATCTTTTGGCATCATCAAGCCATACTCTTTACGATAAAGATTTTTATAGTTGAAAGATTGCTTATTGAAATATTTATAATCATCTTGATTTCCCAATTCCAAAGCCAATTCTCCTAATGCCCAGTCATCATAACAATGTGCCATGGTTATAGCAACACTTTGTCTTTTTTCAAACCAATGTACTTTCTCTATAAATTCTTTTTCCCCGTGTTTTAATGCAGGGAAATATCCATTTTCTCTATAAAAATCTTCCAATACGGTTTTATTCCCATTTGCCCAGGGAATCATAGTAGCTTCCAAAGCATTTCTTTTCATTCCTTCATAAGCTTTTTCCACATCAAAATCTCTGATTCCTTTACGGTAAGCATCCAAAAATATAATTGAAGAATGAAAGCCATGCATGGCTGCTTTATCTCCGTGAAGTAATAAAAATTGAGGTACCCAGCCACTCTGCCCATACATTCTTACGTAGGATTGCAACATATCAGCTTCCAGACCGGGAGAAAGGATCATTCGCAAAGGATGTTGAGTCAAATATG
>JBDLIB010000008.1:0-35362 GCA_039715085.1 Bacteroidota bacterium
CTTAGGATCTAGTGCCGCAAGGTGTGTGGGTTCGAGTCCCTCCGCCCGCACCAAAAGGAAAAGCCGGAATTTTATGTTCCGGCTTTTTTATTGGGTAACATATGGGTAACAAAAAAGGATCAATTATGTTGAAAAAAAAATGCAGAGTCCAACTATGAACTCTGCATTATTATTAATTTGCTTTATAAGTAAATTACTTCTTTTTAGCAGAAGACCTCTTTTTTGGCTTATGGAGATTTTTAAGCATCCCTAAAGCTGCAAATTTCGCTGCTGCTATAGTTTCCCTGTTTACTTTCTCAACTACTGTTCCACGAGTAATATCTTCGGTTAAAATATACCCGTTCATCAATAGCATTTGAACAATCATATTGTTAACAGTTGTTTCTTCACTATATCCCTGTGCAATATAGATTGAATCCGCAGACTTTAAAAATTCCGCTGAAAACTCTTTAATATCAGGAAGATTCATCAATTGCAAATAGGTTTCGCTAAAGCTTGATATCTCAATATTCAAGTTAGGCGTAATCAGTAGTGGACTAAATTCTTTTTCTTTCTTTTCAGGATTAAATCCTTTTAATTTAGAAAGATCCACAGCTTTCTTCGAATCATCAATTCTTACAAAATCAGCTTTACGCATTTGTTCCATTTGCCATAACCAGAAGTTGTATCGATATACTTCAGAATTACCCCTGTTCTCTTTAAAAATATGACCATAACATTCATGAACCTTATTCTTAACCTGATTTTTATTTTGAATTATTTCAGGTCTTGAAATACGAACTTCACGAATCAATCTGCGCATATCTTCTGCTGCCATCTGAGGGCCGGTAATTTCTTTTCCTTTACGACCTATATCCGTACTTAAAATTCCTAACTGAATCTTCTTTCCTTCTCCTGTCTTAAGAACTTCAACCAAATGTTTTTTACCGCTTAATTCACCTGCTTCATCTATAAAAGGCTGTCCGCTAGGCGTACTAGCCAATGCATCGAAAATTTGGTTAAACAAGTTACGGTCAATGATCACGCTTATTTCGTTCTCTTCATTAACCCCTAAGGCAGTAAATCGGTTTTTAATAATGTCATAGTTCACTTCTTTAATTGTGAAAGTTTCATCATTCTCAATAAATTCTTTTCCTGTAAAGATCTTGTTCACTATATCATCCAGATCAATTCTGTCTATCATTTTGTAAGAAGAACACAAGAAGAATTTACCCGTAAAAGTATCTAATTCCCAATCGATTACCTCATCAATATAGCTTCCATGAGTATCGAGGACTTCCACAATTTGTTTGTCTCCCGGATAACGCAATAAAGTACGTTGGAAATGCGGGTTGTCACCACTTGTTGCTTTTTCTTTACGTTCTCCATGCGAATCACGGTACAAAATAAAGTTCTCCGGGTTTTCATATCGGATGATTCCTGCCTCTTCACGGGCAAAGTTACTTGCCGTAAGTATAATGTCTATTTTATAAGGCATTTGCACATCACACAGTCCGCTAATGGTACTTCTAGAATTCAGATCCTCAACATTACTGTCTGCACTACTTTCAAATAATGAATAATAGAATTTGATATACTCAGGGTCAAAATCCGTTACACGGCTGAAATCTCCCACCTCTGTTCCAATTCCGTAAAGGTTACCTTCGGCATCAGGAAAAACATGGAACATATCTCCGGCAATTGTCTTAATAGAACGAATTCCGGTAAGGTCTTTCTTCATCCACTTCAACATCATCGCTGCCAGCATTTCCGATTTACCTACACCACTATCACCTGCGATCTGCACCACAAACATAGCGCCATCTTCTTCTTCAACGGCAAACATCGATCCGTGAACCGGAATACCTCCCATTTCTTTCACTTTTTCGTTCATTACCGTTAAACGAGGTTTTTTGATATTTCCGTAATAATCTCCTTTCTGGGTCAAAGGAGTCATAATCGTTTTAATATTTCCTCCAGGACCTTTAATATCAAAATAGCCTACCCGTGGAAAGGAAATAACTTTTGAAGGTGCCCCGTAAAAACAGATTGTATCCGGTACAAAGTTCTTAACTTCTTCCAGTGTGGCATCCTGCAGGTCGAGTAAACGATAATTATCTGCCATATATTTCATATACGATTTATGGTAAATAAACAATTCGTTTAAAAGTCCACCGTTAAATATTTTACAACGATAGTCACCCATATCCATAGTGCCTGCAAGCTTTTGCAGCCTGTTTACAAAAAATGATCCTAAAGGTCTTGTGTCAAGAATCTTTATATATTCATTCGAATTTTTGTCAGATAGAGATAATGCTTTTTCTTTCAGCTTTTTATCCTTATCATTTTCTACACGGTCAATTCTATGGAATGGATACTCACGTTTTTTGGCATCGGTAGCGATACGCGTATGGGTTTGGATATTTTTTTCAGTTCCAATAACTCCGCACTGACTCATCAGGTCGGCAATCCACTTTAAACGTCCGTTATCGTATTTTTCTAAAGGATGATCTTTCAATCCATAATTACTATGAACAGTGATACCGTGCTGTACCATTTCATTTATAGCCGAGTTTTGCTGAGCAAATTCAGCTTTGGTCAAACGCATAATAGAGTGGGTATACCTGTCATAATGCTCATTACTCTTAGTTTGGTTCATTAAATTAATAATAAACAAAGTAAATAGCCTTATCTCGCTATGCAGGCTCTCCTCTCCAACATTTTGCTCACCTGATTCTATTACTCTATTCCAAACCTCTTCAATTTCTCCGGAAAGTGAACTGTGAAGAAACTCGCCTATTATCGACTCCATTTCAACATCATCAATAGCCTTTAATTTATTATTGAACCTTGAAACTAAAGCAATTACATTATTTTTGAAATAATCTTTTCTGCTAAGCAGATACAATCTGGTAATTTTTTCAGTCGAATTTATATCAGAGTCAAGTACTTTATTGTAGATCAGTTTTTCAATCTTACCGTATACCTTTTGCCCAAGTACATTATTTTGCGCAACCAACGCATCATAAATACCTGCAGTAAGTCCTTTTATAAAATTAGCTGGATTTATATGCGATGCATTTTTACCAATGATTAATTCGAATTTTTCAATTCCTTTTTCTACAAGTTCAACCAAGGCAGGCTCTACCTGGTAGTTTTCAAAAGGAAGGTTAAAATGAAGCATTAACTCCTGAATATTCTTACGCAATATGATATTTATTCCTTCCAATCGTGCAATATCATCTGCATGTTTTTTAGAACTGTTGATAGCTAAAACCTTTGTTTTACTTGGTGAGAACAGAATATTCTCCATTTCAAGCAAAATCTCAGACATGATGATATTATCCTCAGGTGCATCAATCACATATTCTGTTGGCTGGTAATCCAATTTATTGGAAATATATTTCAGCAAAGTTGCTTTACCATATCTTGCCAATACAGTTCCAAAATCAAGATGCTTGATCATCGGAATATTCTTATAAACCTGAGGTAACAAGTTTTCATAGACAGAAGTAAAAGCAATACTTTGAATAAATTCAGGTAAACTGTTACATTTTCCAACATCTTCAGAAAATTCTATCACCGAATTTTTTGAATCTCCGATTGAATTGATACTCACTCCGCTCATTTTTGGCGATGCGTGATACAACACCCATAAATTATTTATTCGGAGTGAATTGCTAACAGGTTTGTTCAAAGTTTTAATAATATCAAAATCTTCCAGTACCTGCCTGATAAATTCTCTGTCTGTCTTAGCTGAAAAAATACCATCTAAAATTTCATCCGTACTCAATTCCCCTTTTTTACAAGCATTTTTTGCATTGTAAAACTCAACCCAGTATTTCAGAACGATCTCTAATGCATTTGCAAACTCCTTTCGGAAGATTTCATAACCTTTTGCTGTTCCATCCAGATAATCTCCCATTGAGAATCTTAAGAAACCTGTTTGATAAGGAATTACAGCAATACCACGGGTTTCAGCCAGTTTTTTGGTAAATTTCTCTAGATCCTGATATGAGAAGAAATGGTTTAATTGAATGTTAAATAAAAATGATCCATCAGAAGCGATAATCTTTGCATGCTCTCCAGCCTCACCTTTTAACAAGTCTGTAGCTGTTTCTTTTGCAATTTTTAAACGCAGTAAAGCCTCATTTCTAAAGTTTTTGTTTACACGGAAAGCATTGATCTCTTTAACCAATTGCTTTTGATAATAAGTAAAGAAAGGCTCGTTTTTATACTTGAAATCATCGGGTAATTCTAATACATCCAATTTATCAAGCGCCACGAGTTCGTTCAACAAGAACAAGTGTAACGGACTTCCCTCAAAAGGTGAAAAACGCAACAATTCTTTCGAATTTTTTGTCTTTTGTTTCTTATTATAACTTTTAATCTCGGCAATGATATACTGTTCTATTCTTAATTTGATCTTGTTACGTGATGCATTTTTAGGTAAACGCTCTTCAAGATTATCCTTAATAGATTTTGCAAATTGTGCATTCTCAAGAATATTTACAAGCATGAAAAGTGAGTTTGTATTACCTTTTTCAACACTGTTTTGTTTACGGGCAAAGTCAATTACATCTTTCTTTGCAGGAGTAGCAATTATAGAACCCAGCCTGTCACCTGTTGCTCCCAGATTTTTAGTAGTCGAAATTGATGAAACAAGATTTAGACGTGCATATTTTTGATGTAAATTATTCATTACATACCTCGAAATTGTACGCCATTTTGGTTCATCCTCTCCTGCTGTTTTTATCGAATCGTTATAAGCCTCATCTAAGAACAGGGTAATTTTACTGCTGCTTACAAATTTTAGGAAACGTAAAAGTGTTTGATTATTAAAATCTGAATATCCTGAAGGGTTTGCGGGGTCATTAATTACAATCGTTAAATTCTCACAGAAACTATCCCAAAGATTCCCAGATTCATCAAATAACTGGAACGTTTTTTTCATTCGATCCAGCCTGTTGGTCAACCTTTCGTAATCAATTCTTCCTTCCTCATCAATCCCTATTTCCAAATCGAATGGATTAATATCGAACCTGTCTGTAGGGAAAAGGTCCATATATTCCCATGAAGAATATTTATTGAATAAAATATAGGGTTTCAACACTTTATCCTCTTTTCCGAACAATACATCACGAATGATCATTTGCACATCATCAGAAATGGAAGTTTTATTCAAATTAGCTAAACTGCTAAGGAAATCTTTTATGCCATCCTGATCTTTTTTGCTTAATGCATCGTATTTTTCATAAACACCAAGATCTATTAAAAAATTGATAAAACGCCCTTTGTTATCGGCTTCATTTTCTGCTTTAATTAAATAATCCTTGTACTTCTCTAAAAACAGGTTTATTCCAAAATTCTTATGGAAATGATTTTTTAAAGTTCTTTGGTATGTATTCGGAATTATATCCAAAATAATTCTACATCTGTCAACAATCGATTTACTGACGGGTGTAAGCTTTCGCTGAAGTAAATATTCACCATAGGTTTTAATCTGGTTTCTGCCTCCTCCTTCAACAACTGTAGCGATCTCAACATTCTCATTCTCAGAATAAAAATACTTTTTTGTCCGCTCTTCAAATTCCTGAATTAATCTTTTATTTTGAGCTGTAAGATTCTCAGGAACAGTACAATCCAGGATCATTGATAAATAATCCCGTAATTTCTCAAGCGAATATTTATCTTTTAAGATCTGACGAGAAAATTCATCAAATTTAAAAAGCACGATATCTTTTTCAAGATTATTTATCTCTCCTAATTGTTCTTTCTTTAACTGGGCTATCTCTTCTTCATAATCAGAAATTTGATTTTCGATCAGTGATTTGAAAAGCTCAAGATTCTTTACACTTACTTTTTCAAGAATCAAACGCAGGTTTAACTGGCTATTGGCCAGAGCACCTAATTTTTTTGTGTGTACTTTATTTAAAGTCTGAATGATCTTATTGTGTAAACAAAAAACCAGACTTGTATTAGTGCTTTTTGAGATCTCGGAAGAATCGATAAAGATCATTCGGGTCAGCAAAGGGAACCATTTTGAATCGTTAAACGGACTTTTACGTAAATGAGGAATTCGAATAACAAAAATACTTGTTTTGTCTTCGTTTATAATGTCGTATAGGGTATTCTCATCGGTAAAATCAATGTCCTTTACAATCTTAGGATTGAAAAGCTCTTCTTTGATCAATTTTATGGCGGTATCACTACTTCCGCTTACTACAGTTTTTAAGAAACCATTTAATCCTTTAAAATTAACTGTTTGTGCGGATCTCGTGAGAAAATCTGACTTTTCAACGGCTGTTGTATAGTGCGAACTTTGCACTACCATTTGATCAAAAACATCAAGCAGATATTTCCATTGTGCTTCCTCAACATCATCTTTAACACCAATTACCTCCCTGAATTTACGCAACTCCGAAACCTGATTACCTAAAAGTATCGAGTATCTGAAATTTAAATTAGTTTGGGTTACCGGAGGTGTACCAACCGAATAATCATGACAATTTAAAATATTCTTTGCCTCTTTTTGTTCTTCTTCATTGATCGCTTCTGTATCGATCAATGAAACCAAACGCTGATGGAACTGATTTTTCTTTGTTCGATATTCAAAAGCTTTCGACTCATCATGAGGGAAAAGCATTAACGAAACATCAGAATACCCAGGTATTGCTTCTTTTAATTCAAGAAGCTGACGATCGATCTCTTTTTGCTGAATTACCGGATCATCGGGCTCCTCGTAACATAAACGGGTAAATGATTTTAAGTTATCAAAAATGTGCCTGGGTAAAAAATTCTCTGCTCTTTGTCCTAATGAAAGATACAAATCGATAAAATCACGTGCATCTTCACGCAATTTAAGTTTTGGCTTACCAACTAATCTCATAAACTTTTTTTTGGATAACAATTAGGTTTCATATCCTATTTGCTTTTCAGTTTTTTATTCAATTTCTATTGCTTAAAGGAGCTTAAAAAAGACCTCTTTAATTACAGGGAGCAAATTTAATTGTTTTTCTTGTATTATTCACTAATAATGTAAGTATTGAATGAAATTATTACTGATAATTCAAAAAGCAAAGAGTTTTAGAAGAAAATATACAATATATTGTCTAATCAATTAATTTTCAATATTTCTATGACCAAGAAAGTAATATAATTCAGCCAATTATTTCGATTACGGCTTATATTTTAAAGGTAAGTGCACCACTTTTTTTGTTTCATAAAAGTCTTCGGAGAAATAGTCAGATAAATTATAGATTTTAGCCTTTGGGAAATTTTGTAATTCTTCGGTCAGATCTCCTCCCTTTAGATATAGGATTCCGTTCTTGAGTTCGTGATTTTGTTTCTTTTCAATTTTCTTGCGGGTCCATTTTACAAAATCATTCATATTAGTAACTGCCCTGCTCACAATAAAATCAAACTCACCTTTTACTTTTTCAGCTCTTCCGTGCTCTGCTCTTACATTTTCTAACCCAAGCTCTTCGGCTACAGCCTGAACAACTTTAATTTTCTTACCTATAGAATCCACTAAATAAAAATCGGTTTCGGGAAACATTATCGCTAATGGAATTCCCGGAAAACCTCCACCCGTACCTACATCCAGAATTTTAGATCCCGGTTTAAAACTTTGCACCTTTGCAATTCCCAATGAATGTATAACGTGTCGCAAATATAACTCATCGATATCTTTCCGTGAGATGACATTGATCTGGGCATTCCAGATTTTATACAGATCTTCTAATTTCGAAAGTTGTTCTTTTTGCCTGGCAGTTAAGTTTTCAAAATATTTTAAAAGGATATCCATTCTATAAATTTTGACAAAAATACGATTAAAATGTGTCATTAATTAAACTTAACAACCCTGATTAACAAATAAAACTATTAGTTTTGTAACATTAATTACTTCTATAAGTAAAAAAGGGACAACAATGCAAGTGGCAAAATTTTTAACAAGAGACAAAACAAAATTCTTTAGAACTCTAAATAAAAGAGTAAATACTTATTTTAAAGAAAATAACATCAAAAAGACCGGTAACTGGAAACTATACAGTAAAGCGGTTGTCATGTTCTCTGTGTTTGTTATTCCGCTAATTTTACTTCTTTCTGTGGATATGCCAAACTGGGTACGATTAGTATTAACAATAATCATTGGTATCGGAATGGCAGGTGTTGGAATGAACGTAATGCACGATGCAAATCACGAATCATTTTCGAGTAAAAAATGGGTTAATAACCTGATGGGGAGCAGCATATACATCCTTGCGGGAAATGTTTACAATTGGAAAGTTCAGCACAATGTCTTACATCATACTTATACAAACATCAAAGGGCTGGATGAGGATATTGATGCCGGAAGAATTATCCGGTTTTCAAAGAATTCCAAATGGCTGAAGATCCATAAATTTCAAAAATATTATTCCATTTTTTTATATGGATTATTAACCATAAACTGGGCAATTACCACCGATTTTAGACAAATGCACAAATATCTGAAAAGAAAGTTATCCTATGGTAAACTGCCAAGTCCTGCAAAAGCTTGGTCTACTTTGGTAATTTCAAAGATCATTTATTATTCTTTTTGGATCGTTTTACCAATTCTTATAACCAATCTTACCTGGTGGCAGGTTCTGATTGGTTTCTTTGTAATGCACTACACGGCAGGAATGATCTTAAGTGTTACTTTTCAACTCGCTCATGTAATGCCAAATACCGAAATGCCCCAACCTGATGAAGATGGAAAATTAGACCGTACCTGGGCAATTCATCAGTTATTTACTACATCTAATTTTGCCCCAAAAAATAAATTTGTAGAGTTTTATACAGGAGGCCTGAATCACCAGGTAGAACATCATATTTTTCCACATATATCACATATACATTATAGAAAAATATCAGAAATTGTACGCGAAACCGCAAAGGAATTCAACCTTCCTTACAACGAATATAAAACCATGTTTAGTGCTGTAAAACAGCATTTTAACCAATTAAATTATTTGGGAAAACAACCTAAATTATCTTAATTATTACTAAATATCATTTAATGTAAGAAATGTCAAATAAATTATCAGACAGAATTAACAGTTTGCCAATATCACAAACAATTGCAATGTCTGCAAAAGCAAGAGAGTTAAGAGAAAAAGGAAAAGATGTCATCGCTTTAAGTTTGGGAGAACCCGATTTTAACACCCCTGATTTTGTAAAACAGGCGGCAATAGATGCTATAAACGAAAATTACAATTCCTATACCCCCGTTAATGGTTATGATGAGTTGCGTGAAGCTGTCTGCAGAAAGTTCAAACGGGATAATAACCTGGATTACAATCCGGGTCAAATTGTAGTTTCTACAGGCGCAAAGCAATCTATAGCCAATGTTGTTATGGTATTGGTCAATCCCGGGGAAGAAATTTTACTGCCTGCACCATATTGGGTAAGTTATTCGGCGATAGCAAGACTGGCCGAAGCAAAATTTGTTGAAATACCCACAACTATTGAAAATGATTTTAAGATCACTCCGGAACAGTTAGAAGCAGCAATCACCCCAAAAACAAAAATGATCTTCTTTAATTCTCCAAATAATCCAAGCGGAACTGCATATACCGAAGAAGAATACAGGGCATTGGCAAAAGTTTTGGAAAAATATCCTGAAATTTATATCCTTTCGGATGAGATCTATGAGCATATCAACTATGGCATAACAAATTTTAGCTTTGCACGTATTGAAAATATGTATGACAGAACTATCACCGTAAACGGAGTTGCAAAAGCCTTTGCCATGACCGGATGGAGAATTGGTTATATTGGTGCCCCGGAATGGATCGCTAAAGCATGTACCAAAATGCAGGGGCAAATCACATCGGGGCCTAACTGCATTGCCCAGCGTGCTACAATTACCGCTTTAGATGCTGCTCCCTCAAAAATACAATACATGGTTGATGAGTTTAAAGCGCGTAGAGACCTGATGATTGACCTGTTAAATAAAATTGAAGGAATTAAGACAAATATTCCTCAGGGGTCTTTCTATATTTTCCCGGATGTTTCTTATTATTTTGGAAAAACCATCAAAGGAAAATTGATTAAAAACGCATCTGATTTTTCAATGTTTTTGCTTGAAGAAGCAAATGTTGCTACCGTTACCGGAGATGCTTTTGGGACACCAAGTTGCATACGTATTTCTTATGCTGCTTCACAGGAAATACTGACAGAAGCTGTAAGAAGAATCGCCAAGGCATTGACATAATCTTGATGGAGAGATTCGTGATTTTTTCCTCATTACATTATTACATCATTAAATCATTAAATTATGAGTTATAAAGTAAAATTTTCAACACGCTGGGCCGATTTTGACCCCAATAATCATATGCGACATTCTGCATACAATGATTATGCTGCCGAAGCCCGTGTACGTTTTTTTAATGATAACGGATTTTCTTTAGCCGAATTCAACAAACAAAATTTGGGTCCGGTATTATTCAGTGAAAACACAGTTTTTTATCGTGAGATCAATTTAAGTGAAGATATTACGGTTGAATTATTTGTAAAAGGCCTTTCGGAAAACGGACAACGATTTAAATTTCAACATAAAATTTATAAGCAAAACGGTGTTCTCGCATGCGAAATTGAAATTTACGGTGCCTGGTTAGACCTGTCGATCAGAAAGTTAACTATCCCTCCAAAAGAAATTATTAATACTTTTAATACTTTGGAAAAATCAGATAATTTTGAAGTAATCCAACTTAAGAAAAAATGAAAATCTCAAATTTAATCTACTCTATTCTATTTCTATTTTTTATAGCCTGTGATGACAATAATCAAAATCAACAAATAGATCCTGATCTCAATTTTTACCCAACCTCAACAACAAACAGTACTGTTCAACATAAATATTATATGCTTTCCTACAATGAAAATCACGAACAAGCCGAATGGGTTGCTTATGAATTAAAAAATGAACATATTGTTTATACAACGATTAAAAGGCCTTATTTTGAGCAGGATCCTAATGTAACAACCGGTTCTGCAGATTGGAGAAATTTTAAGGACTCTGGTTATACAAAAGGCCATTTGCTGCCTGCAGCAGACAGGAAATTCAGCAAAGAAGCCTATAACGAAACTTTTTTAACCTCAAATGTGAGTCCTCAGATATATGACTTCAATGCCGGAGTATGGCAACGCTTAGAAGAAAAAACCCGCTATTGGGCTCAAAAATATGATCAGCTTTATGTAATTACAGGAGGAATTTTATCCGATGAACTAAAAACCATTGGTTATGAAGAGGTTTCTGTACCAAAATATTTTTACAAGATCCTTTTGGATTATACCAAACCCGAGATCAAAGCAATCGCATTTTTAATTCCTCATGAAGAAAGTGACAAACCGCTTTATGAATTCGTGATTTCTATTGATAAATTAGAATCATTAACCGGAATTGACTTCTATCCTGCCCTGCCCGATGATCTTGAAGGAAAGCTTGAAAGTTCTTCTGATTACAAAGGGTGGAGTTTTAGGTAGGAAAGTGTTTCGGGTTTCGAGTTTTGGGTTGTACTGACCCAAAAACAAAAAAAACGAAGTTTTACATTACATAAAACTCCGTTCAAATAAAAACTATTTACTTAATTCAACTATTTACTGTTTTACTAATTATCATTAAAATATTTTTGATATTTAGTACTGATTAGTACCATCCTGTTTTCTATTGCTTTTTCAACACTTTTAAAAGCAATAATTTGAGCTTCGTTTAATCCTTTTGATCTTGAGCTTTCGGTATACTTTTGCATCTTCTCCAATTCGTTTGCCATAAGGGTTGAATTAGAAACGAATTGAACCGTCATTTTCCCCAGTTTCATTTTATCAAGAGCTTCTAAATCTTCTGCGTTTCTCGATAATATGTCCTTACCTCCAATCACTAATTCTTCAATATTATCAGATAATTCATTGATTGCATTTTCCGATGATCTTATAAATTCTACTGCTTCTGTGTTATCTGCTAATTCTTGTGGTATTTCAATATCGAGTGGTTCTAAAAGGTCAGGGTTACGGTTCTCTTTATCAACATTACATGAAATTACAGTAATAATAAAGATAAATAGGAGTATTTTAGTTTGTTGTATCATAATCCCTGGTTTTAAAATTACTTTATTTCAATAAGCTCATAAACATTTATGTAACTAAAGCCTTCCCAAATAATTTTAGCATAAACTCCGGGTTTGTTGTATACCATCCAGTATTTAACTTTTTCATCCATATTTTCAATTCCTTCAATTACATAACAATCATAAGTTCCCGAAGGAGTTGTTATCGTTTCTGTACCCATATTAATAACTCTAAAATCGTCGGGTTTGTTTCTTGGGTAAAAAACAGATTCTTCTGAAGTTTTATCGTTTAGAGGGTATTCATTATCGGTCATATCTATATAATCTTTTTGATAATAGGAATACTCCCTAATACTCAACGTGTTATCATCCAAAAACTTTACTTTATAACTGTTTTTATAAGAATCGGTTTTGGCTTTTTGAATAGGTGAATATTGATCTACACGATAAACCATTTCTTCAACATTTTTCATGTAATAATACACATCATTTAATGACCATGGCAACTTTTCACTATCTTCAGGGTATAGATAATCATCCCCATCGTAAAAATCATCGCTTGTAAAGCTCAAAGTTGGAATTTCACCTGTTGTTTTTGGCTTTTCGGCTCTTACAAAATTTAACACAGCTCCATCCTTTTTATAGGAAAGTTCTTTGTCATTAATTTTTAAAACCTGGGCTTCGCCGTTAAAATCTTTATCCATGCTACTTTCCATGATTAGCATTTTCCGTGTTTTGTCGCATTTCCATTCACCAACCGGAAAAGAAGGACCTGTTAATGATCTTCCGGCCTTCATTTCGCCTCCTTCATTAAAGATCCATACAGCTCCTCTGCCATCTACAGTTTCTCCATCTGCTTCAACAGTTGATAATTGCCAGACACCAATAATTGGGTGACTGTCTTGAGCATTGATATTTATTACAAATAATAAGAATAGGGTAATCAGGGTTAATTTTTTCATTTTTTCTGTTTTATAATTTTTTATTTTAAAACCTTTGACATTTTTTGTGTCATATCATATATACTTTTCAATTCTTTGTCACTCATTTTTGCCATATCGGGATCGTTTTCTTTTACCATTTTTTTCCATTTATCGAAACTCATATTGCTCATTTTATCCATATTTTCTTTGGCTTCTTTCATTTCTTCAGAGAATTCTTCACTTTCCATAAGTTCTTTGATATTTTCATCAGCCATCATACTTTCCACATCAACCACTTCATAATCAGGTAATTCTAATTTATCATTCGATACTTTTACATCAAATTTCGCTTCTGTAGCCTCGGTAATGGTGGTAATTCCCATCATGGTCATTTCGCTCTTTAAAGGAATTCCTTTATAAAAATATTGTTTTGCCCCGTTCAGACCCCATACCTCACAATCATATCCCATAAATTTTTCACTTTCCAATTGTTTTCCTCCCATAGTTTCCAACATTTGTCTTCCCATGTAATTTACATCTACACCTTTTAACATATCAGCCCCAATATTTTGAACTTTATTTATTTTTTTATTTTCAAAATCAACGGTATAAACATTACCATTTTCTAATTTAGTAATAGAGTGTTCTTCGGTTATATCAATTTTTTCCTTGCCAAATATTTTTATCTCTGTTGATTGCTCGGATTGTTCTTCTTTTAATTCAAGTGCTCCATAATTTTTGAAATAGAGGGTAGATTCACCTTTCCCGGAAACTTTAGATCCCATCACTTTTCCGTTGATTGTAGATTTGTATTTTACTATTCCCGATTCCACCGGATAACGTTTGTACTTATTGTCAACTTTTACTTCTGAATTACTTTCTTTACAACTTAAAAAAAGAAAGATCAATGATAATGCGATTGCGTATTTTTTCATGATTTAATTTTAGTTTCTTAACAGAATTATTAATGTTTTATGATTGTATTTTAACGCTCTCCAGATCTGGGTTTTCACCATATTCATTTCTTCCTGCCTCACCTTCTATTGCCCAGAAATAAATTAAGATCAAACCAACAACTGGTATTAAAACTAAAAGTTGTAACCATCCGCTTTTTCCAATATCGTGTAAACGGCGGGTAGCTACTGCAATTGAAGGAACAAGAACAGCTATACCGTAAATGGTGGAGATCATACCTGTATCAAGTAAGTAACCTAAGACAGCTGCTACAATTGAAAAAATAAAATTAAAAAGTACAAACATCCAGAATTCTTGTCTGTGCGCTCTTCCGTTAAAATTTGCGTAATTGTCTTTTACTACTTTTAAAAACCATTCCATAATTAATTTTGTTTTAAGATTAATATTAATACATCAACTTTTGGTTGCTGATGTTTTTATTTTACCTGATAAAATTCGCTTTTATTTTGAGGAATTATTTTGGAAGATTCAGAAAAATCAACTCCAAAATCTTTGTCCTGAGTTTTTTCTGTATTTATAACCATATGATCCATATCAAGAGATTCTTCATCACCGATTCCAATTGGCCGTCCGTAATTATGACCTGAGCTATAAACATTGTTATCAGGACTGTAAGTCATGTAAATAAATTTTAAATCCTTATCTTTTTCGTCAACTTCGGTAAAAACAATTTTACCAAAATTTCCTTCAGAAGTTTTGAAAATTACCTTTTCACCCGTCTTAATTTCAAATCCATCAGTTATTGGTTTACTTTTACGGGAAGCTATTAACTCTTTTATCAAATTACCATCTAATTCTTGAAATAAAAGTTCCTCCTGAAGCCAACTCGGATTAAACTTATCTTTGTCAAATTTTACATTCTTTTTCATCTTAATTGCTTCTTTACTCCTGTCGAGCCCTCTAATTTCACCTTTGGGTGTAGTTGTATAACTGACTTGTTTTAAAATAAGCCCTTTCCAAATCCAAAATCTCTTGTCATATATTGTTGCTTTTTTACCGCACACTTTTTCTTTTCCAGAAACTTCTGCCTTTGGATACTCTACCTTATACCATCCTTCTTTTTCAACTAATTCGGGATTCTGTCTCCATTTTCCACGGTTTCCTATAAAATCATCGGCAAAACGGTATTCCTCAAAGCCATAATAATATCTGTGGCCATCTTTGTAAAGACTTTCATATATTTTCACTTTATCCGGCAGGGGTTTACCGCCAAACTCTGATATTTTATATGCTTCTTCAAGATATTTATTCCCATAATCATCCCAGTAATAAATTACTTCTTTAGCTACATATGGAACATCTTTTCGTTCACTGGTAGTATTGCCTTCAGAGTCTGTAACATTTTTTGTGGATTGTTTGTATTTTAAATGTTGATAAACGATCTTACCCGATTTAATCTCATATTGATTAGCTTTTTGAGCATTAATATTTATACTCATTATTAGTGTTAAAATGATTGTAATTTTTTTCATTATAAAAGAAATTTTTGGTTTCACTCACCGGGTGACTCGAAGTCATCCGGTGAGTAATTATTTATTTTATTTTTAATCTTTTGTCCAAATTCTGGTATTCAAATTCATTTCGTGAACAATGGTTTCAATGATTCTAAATTGACTACTCATAAGTTCCACATCCTGGAAATTTACCCCGTTTGTAAATATTTTAGGTTCAAATAAATCTAAACCGAAACTCATTGCCAGATAGACTCTTGAGCCTTTAAAAGAAAAATAAACCGGATTTGGATATTTCTTTTTAATACTCATCATAGCTTCCATCATAGTAGGTGTAAGCACATAGCGCGACTCTATCTGATCGGTTCCAAAGGCCATAAAATACTTTTCAAATTCAGGGTTCTCTAGTTTTATAAGTTCCAGGTCTCTATATTTTTTTACTCCTCTTTCGGGAAGAACATAAGTTTCGCCTTGTATCTCTTTATTAAAATCAGCATGAGCAAATAGCCCGCTAAAAAAAATTCTGTCCTCTGTTTTATCGCCTCTTTTAACTTCATCCTTTACTTCTAATTCAGAAAATTGAAAATCTGTTTTATCAATCACACCTGTAACCAGATCGTCACCTTTATATTTAGAAATTTTGTTAGGGAAAATATTACTTGCCATAAAATCAGATTGAGAAATCATGTCTTCTGAATTGTATTTCCAATCGGGGTTTATCAACTTTACAACATGCTTCACTACTCCTTCCTTAAACTTCATAATGTAGATTTTTTTATCCTTATCAACCTGAATCAAGAAGTAAATAAAAATAGCAACCACAGAAAAAATTCCGACAATGGTCGGTATTGTTATATCTTTTTTGAATATAAATAATGCCGCTATTGGGACTAATACACCGGTAAGGCCAATAATATATTTCTTTTTAAGCTCTTTTCTATCATCTTCATAGGATTCCAAAGCCGGTTTGAGTTGGTTTTCGTATAATGAAATTAATTCTACTGATGTTTTCATACAATTAAATTTTAGTAATTCTCTGATAATAATGTAATTATAAAATTTATTAATGTTCGTTTCATTTGTTTAGCAGCTAGATAAATAATGCTTCAGCATCTACATTTTCACGTTCAACTTCCTGAATTTCAAATACCTTTTTAGCAGTTAGTTTCATCATACCGGCAATAATACTATTTGGAAATATTTGTACACCGTTATTAAAATCGGTTACAGCAGCATTATATGCTCTACGCGAAGCTGAAATTTGCGATTCCACTTCGTTCATAGTACGTTGTAAGTTCAGAAAGTTGGTATTTGCTTTAAGGTCGGGGTAGCTTTCAACAGCCACCATAATCCCTTTCATTGCTCCTGTAATCTGATTATCAAGATCTACCTTTTGATCATTACTCATTTTGCCACTCATGGCCTGAGTGCGCAATTCAGTTACCTTTGAAAGCAGATCCTTTTCATGGGTCATATATTGCTTAACGGTAGAAATTAAATTCGGTATAAGATCGTAACGTTTTTTTAGCTGCACATCCATACCTCCAAAGGCATTTTGTACCTCATTTTTTTTACGAATTAAACCATTATACATTGAAAGGATAGCTACTGCAAAAAATACCAGTGCCACCAGGATAATAATTGTTGTTGTACTCATTTAAATATATTTTAATTGTTTTTATTATTTTCTACTTTCATTAACCAGATAAAACCCAAGAGTTTGATAAGGAACCTATTCATCTAAGGATTTTGAGGGGAAAAGGGTTGTAAATACGGGTAATGAGGGGGTGATTTACAACCCTTCTATATATCTTTTACTTAAATGATTAAGTTGATAAACACCGGTTAATTTCTACTTTTTTTACCAAATAATGATTTGATTGTATTTTTAACATCCTCAACAGTAGGCTCATCACTTTCAGCTGATTGACCACCAACCATATCATCCATTTCCTGAACCTCAAGATTTGATGGAACTTCAAATTTTCCGGAAGGAATACTCGAGTTTAAATTAATATTTACAGCAGTTTCTTCAATTTTTATCCCCAGAATTTTTGTCTTGGTTTTAAGCGCCAGATTCTTCCATACCCAGACCTCACCTAAAGGACCTTTCCATATTTCACATTCTTTCCCTAAAACTGTTCCTGTTTCACCTGTGTTTTTAAAACCTAAAACATCCATTGCTTGTTTTCCTAGTTCTTCATAATCTCCACTTGCATTTGCATAAGTTTCATAAACAGGATTTTTTACTTTTATTAGTGTATTATCTTTATAATCAATAGAATATATTACAGATCCTATTAAAATATCTGTACTGTTCTCAATTGTTTTCTGACCTAAGATTTTGGTGACTGAATTTGTTTCATCGGCTTGTTTATAACCGTAATCATCAATATATTTTATATGAGTTCCTTTTGTTTTTCCGGCATATTCGTATTCAATTATTCCTGATTTGAATGGAAAAACTTTATAATTTGGCTTTTGTGCAAATGCTATAATCGTAAAAAGTGTAACGAACAGAATAAGTGTTAATTTTTTCATTTTTTTTAAGAGTTTATTATTTTTTGCTTAATAATCATCAGATGACTGAGGGGAGGTAGGGGATTTTAAGTCATCCGATGAATTTTTTTTCTGTTTTGTTGATCAATTAAAATTTTACAAATTCTACCCTCCTATTATTCGCTTTTCCTTCTGGAGTTGAATTATTATCAATTGGTTTGCTTTCGCCAAAACCATTGTATTTTAACCTGTTAGAAGAGATCCCCATCGCAATCAGTTTTTCCATAACTGCTTTTCCTCGAGCTTTTGAAAGTTTCATGTTATTTTCATCATTTCCATCGGCATCGGTATGCCCTTCAACACTAAAGTTAAGATCTGATTGTTTGCTCATCAACTGGTAGATCTTGTTGATAGCCCCCATCGATTCGGGTTTTATTGTGGCTTTATTAACGTCGAAACGAATTCCGTTAACAATGATCTTCCCTTCGGAAAGTACCCGGTCGTAATATTTTACGCCGCCTTTGGCTATTCGGATATTTTTGATAAAAGAATCTTTAAAAGCCCCGGCAATTGTAATCCCTGTTGGATTTCCTTCAGCATGGGGGATATTAATCATTCGTTGATCATCCAAATACACCTTTAGTTTTCCTTTTGTATAGGCAATAGAAAAGTGACGCCACCCTCCAACATCATCCCAGTTTCCCTTGTTTTTTCCTTTATAGGTACTTTCACTAGATCCTGCTTCAACAGAATTTACATTAAACTCAATTTGAGGCATTCCAACACGTTTTTGATTTTTCCTATCGTAAAAAGTAAGATAATACCTGTTATTATAAACTTTCGGGGGATAATATGCATCGAATTCAATGGTAAACACCTCAGGTAAATAATCTTCTTTTGAGTTTTTTAGATACGGAACAATTCCTTTTCTATGCATGTTTCCAGCATCTGCAATAAACATAATTACAGGTTCTCCGTCAACTTCTGCAACTTCTGCCCCACCTTCAAACAAATCCCACCTACTGGGAAATTCGCCGTTTTCCTCCATTCTGCCAGGGCTGTCCTCAAAAATCACCTTATCGCCGGGTACAAAATCGAACCTGGACCAGTTTACCGTTGGTGTATTTGGTTTCTCTGTTTCTAATTCATTATTGTTAGATACTGTTTTTGAGTTTGATTTAGAAGTACCATCATTATTTGAGTTTTCCTTGTTTTTTTCATTCTTACCATCAATAGCATCTTCAACCTTATCTAGGTTATCATCAACCGCTTTATCAGCTCTTCTTTTAACCCTGCGGTCGATCTCATTTTCAACTTTATCTTCAACGTGTTTTTGAAGTTTCTTTAAAAATTGTGCTTCGACATTTTGCGGAATTGCAAAAACGAAAAAAGTAAAAAACAATGGAATTAAATAGCGTTTCATTTTTAAATAGTTTTAAATTTTACCCAAAACTATATCAATCAAAAATGAAAAGTCTCATACTTTTGGTCAAAAAGCACTAGTACTTTAGTATGATTTTTCAAAAGTTAGAAGTCCGGTGACAGAAGTTGGAAGAATTCGATATATTTTAATTTTTAACCGCAAGGATCGCAAAGTAATACGCAATGGACGCAAGGTTTTTTGAAATTTAAAATGAAAAGCAAATTGTTGCTACAGCTTGAATTTTAATCTTTTTTTCTGTTTCTAGATTTTTTCATTCTTACAAACCTTGGGCTTTTCTTGCAGCTTCAATTCTGTTTCTTACGTCGAGTTTATCGAAAATGTTCTTGGTGTGGGTTTTTACTGTAGAGAGTGATACAAACATTGAATCGGCAATTTCTATGTTCTTCATGCCTTGAGAAATATAATTTAAAACCTCTGCCTCTCTTGAGGATAGACCGTAGTTTTCAATCTTTTTGCTAATTTCAGCTTTACTTTTTCTGCAATCTTCATCTTCTAATTTTGAGATCTGACCTAAATATTCTTCAATATTGTTTCGCATATCTTCTATTTCAAGGTCTTTGTTTTTCAACCTTAACCTATTATAAAAAATAAAGAAAACTCCTAGAATAACTAAGAAACCTATTGCTAAAAATTGATTTAATATTTTTCCTTCTTGCACTTTAGTTTCCAGGTTTAAGTGCATTATTTTAGCATCTTTTCCCTCTGAATCATATTTAATTCGCATTGCAGCAATATTATTATCGCTTTGTAAATTAAACATACTATCGCTATATACAGTCATTAATTTGTATTCGTTAAAGGCTTTTTTGAAATCGTTTTTTTGTTCAAATAAATCTGATAGAGCCTTATAAGCTAATACAATATTTTCCTTAGAGGCAATTTCATTTGATATTTTTAACCCAGATTTTATGTATTCTTCAGCCTTTTCAAAATTATGCAACTGTTTATAAACGATTCCTGTATTAATAAGCGTAAAACCTAACAACCTTTTATTGTTGTTTTTTGTTAGTATAGGAATAGACCTTATATAATAATCCAATGCTTTACTCAACTCTCCTTTGTCCTGAAACATTAACCCTATAGAGCTGTATATTATAGCTTTATCATTTTTATTATTTAATTTATTGGCGATTTCCAATGATTTATTATGGTAATAGAAAGCCGTATCATATTGTTTTTTATACATATATGCTTCTCCCAAATTGCTGTAATCATATCCCATTCCCCTTTCACTATTACTTAACTTTTCCATATTAAGAGCGAGGTTAAAATACTCTATCGCGTCATCATATTTATGAAGAGTTATATAAGCATTTCCCATTCCGTTAAGTGCAATTGCGATACTTTTTGTGAAATCTATTTTTTTCGATAATTTTAAAGCTTCCAGGTAGTATTTAATCGCCTCTTCCTCCATATTCAACCTGCGATAAGAAACACCCAGACTATTCAGATTTTTAATCCTGGATTCAATATCCCACGAGCTTTTATAATGAGAGATAGCTTCTTTATGATACTTAACAGATTTTAAATACTCATGATTGTACCTGGCATTTACCCCTATTCGGTTAAAGCAATTTGCAGTACCTGTTTCGTAATTAATCTTTTTTGAAATATGAAGAGCTTCCTCCAAGATATCATTACGAATAGGCCGGTTTCTAATCGATAACCTAAAAATTGTAATAAGATCATTAACTTTTACTGTATCATCTTTTCTCAAATCTATAACCTGATATAAACTATCAATATTTATATTTTTTTGTGATTTAAGTGATCTGTAATCAAGTGTTGGAATGTTTTTATCAGAAATATTCTCTTGTTGTTGACAAGATAATAAAGTAATGAATAGTATACCTAACCAAACTATGTTTTTTAGATTTGAATTAAAAGTGGTAGGGAATTTTTTGAATTCTTTATAATAACTTAAATGGAAAAAAAGTAGATAAGAATAGTATCTTTTTATCATAGCAATATTCGTAAGGGATCAATTACAGAATGTAAATATAATTATATTATCTATCACATTTATGTGACATAAGTAACTTTCTTACAATAACTTAATAACATGAAAAATCCGGGCTTCAATTTTATTTTAAAACCCGGAATATAAATAGGATGCAGATTGTTCAGATTATTAAATTTTATATTTGGCTTTAACAGTTATAGTTATGTGAATTGTAAAACTCATATCGCTTTCACATAATGCACTACCTGAATACTTTGCCGAAATCTTTCCGTACTTGTCTAATGTAAGATCAATTCCTGCTTTTTCAAAGGCTACAGCCAAACCATTCATATCATTTACAACATATTCATCATTTTTACTAATACATCAACGGCTATTTTATACTCTCCAATTTCATTAATATTAAGTATTTTTGTAAAATAAAACCTTTATGAATTATAATTTTATAAATGTTGCTATTTGACACATAAACAGGATGGAAAAACACAGAAAACACGCCAAACTTACCCGCCGGAATTTTGGGAATTACGCAAATAATGAAATTTCTATTTTAGGTGCAAATTGCTCCATTATTAGCGATTTAGTTCAAAATATCTCCAAAAACATCCAAAAAAGTACAAATATTGCATATTTAGATGCTTCGCATAGTAAGGAAATAACTGCTCCAAAATTTGATAATTTCACTTTTCACTCTTCAGGAAACCTGGTAAAGAACTCTGCTACCGAGATGAATCGTTATAACGATAAGATATTGTTTTCTGAATATGATATGCTTTTCATCAACGGGAACCATTATCAGGGCGACCAACAAATCCTTATTTTAGATAATGAGAAAGAGGCTTCGGTCTTAAAACGAATTGAGCAACTGAATAATATACAGTTCCTTATAAAATTGAATGATGATTCGAAGATCTTTGACTTTCTAATTGAAAAATATCCGAATATTGAAAATTTAAAGGTTTATTCCATTGACGAAACCGATAAGATCTCTAAACATATTGAAAATTTAATTCAACAAAGAATTGCCCCGGTACAAGGATTGGTTTTGGCAGGCGGGAAAAGCATGAGAATGGGAACCGATAAAGGTTTGTTGGAGTATCACGGAAAATCGCAAAGAAATTTTACGGTAGAAATGCTGGAGAAAATGAATTTTAAAACATTTTTATCGGTAAGAAAAGAACAAAATATAACGGATATGGCAACTGTCGAAGATGTATTTTTAGGTTTAGGCCCTTTTGGTGCGATTTGTTCTGCTTTTCAATCTGATCCGAATAAAGCCTGGCTGGTTCTGGCAACCGACCTTCCATTTGTAGATGAAAAAGTGATTCAGTTACTTTTAGAAAAAAGAGATCCGGGCAAAATTGCAACGGCAATCAAAGGAAAGGATAAGCAATTTCCCGAACCACTGATTACTATCTGGGAACCAAAGGCATATCCGATAATGCTGAATTTTATGGCCCAGGGTATTTCTTGTCCGCGTAAAGTTTTGATTAATTCTGATGTGAAAATTGTAGAAATTGATGATGATTTTATCAGAAATATCAATACCCCCGATGAATTTGAAGAAGTAAAAAAAGAATTAAATGACTAAAATTCTTCACATATTAAATGGCGACAGTACAAAGCATATCTTTGACAAAAATTCAATACAGGGAGATACTGTCATTTGGAGAGAAATGCTCTGCGAAGGTTCCTTAGTTAAAGATATAGGAAGTGATAAATTTTGGGTGAAAAGATATGATTTTTTCGAAAAAAAAGTTGGTATTTCAAGGCTTGATTACTATGATAAGACCATCAAAGAAATAATCAAACTTCAAGATATTTCAGATTATAATGAAGTTGTTTTATGGTTTGAATACGACCTGTTTTGTCAGGTAAACCTAATGGCTTTGTGCTCTTATTTATTGAAATCATATAGAAAAGACATCCTGTACTACCTGGTTTGCACCGGAGAAGAAAAAGGTAAATCACAGCTTCAAACTTTAGCAGATTATTCGCCAGAAGAATACGAAACACTTTATCAAAACAAAATAAAGCTTTCGCGGAATGATTTGCTTTTTGCAGAAAAAGCCTTGGAAGTATATGTGGCAAATGATAAGGAAGAACTAAACTCTTTCGATTTTTCTAAAAATAAAAAATTTAAGTATCTGCTATCGACAATGCAACAACACCTCCAAAGGTTCCCCGGAGAAAACGGCTTGAACCAGATCGAGAATAAGATCTTGAATCTCATTCACTCAGGAGTTTCCTCAAAAAATGAAATTATTAAAACACTGCTAATTTGGCAAAAGGAAGAAACTGTTTACGGTTTTGGAGATCTGCAATACGAAATCTATTTAAAGAACCTGAAGTCATACTATTCAGTAAATGAAAATAGCCTGTTTTCCTTAAATCAAAAAGGTGAAAATGCGCTGAGAAGCTAACTTTAACATTTTCTTGTATAACACTCTTTGATATCCATCGTCTTATGAGACATAATCTCATAAAGTACTTATTATGTTAAAAAGATTCTTCTGGATGTGTTCGGGAGCAGATACCGATGTACTCCAAAAATGCTCAAAAGCCGAACAGGTTAAATTTGCCGGTATTGGCGGTACTGTCTTCTTTACAGCTGTTATGGCGTTTATTGCCTCGAGTTATGCTCTTTTTACTGTTTTTGATTCGGTCTTAATTTCAATTGGTTTCGGACTCATTTGGGGATTACTTATCTTTAATTTAGACCGATTTATCGTTTCCACGATCAAAAAACAGGGAAAGATCTGGATTGAATTTGTCCAGGCAACTCCGCGAATAATTTTAGCAATCATCATTGCGGTAGTTATTGCAAAACCCTTAGAGTTAAAGATCTTTGAAAAGGAAATTGATCAGGTATTATTAGAACAAAAGAACAGTTTGACCCTACAAAACAAAGAACAAATCGCTTTGCAGTACAATCCGGAAATCGACAGGTTGGAATCAGAAATTAACACTTTAAAAGAAGCTGTTCAAAGTAAGGAAAAAGAGGTAAATGAACTTTATGAAACTTATATCGCTGAAGCGGAAGGAAGGAAAGGAACATTGAAAATAGGCAAGGGACCTGTTTATAAAGAAAAACGTGAAAAACATGATGCAATGTTGCAGGAATTACAACAGCTTCGCAACGAAAACAAGACTTTGATCTCCCAAAAAGAAGTCGAACTCAACGATTTAAGAGAAAAACAGGATTTGCAAATAAGCAACAGCCAACCTGTAATTGAAGGTTTTGACGGATTAATGGCAAGGATCAACGCTTTGGAAAAACTACCGTGGTTACCTTCGTTTTTTATTTTTTTATTGTTCTTAGCTATTGAAACTTCTCCAATTTTTGCCAAACTACTATCTCAAAAAGGGGAATATGATATCCTGTTTGAAAACAACGAAAGCAAAATTAAGACACAAGTTGCACAAGAAGAAAATCAGCGGGAAGAAATGTTGAAAACAGATATGCAATTAAACAACAAGGTTTATTACGATATCAGCGAAGAAGAAGAAATCTATGCTTACAAAAAACAAAAAGCAGAAGAACTAATGCAGCTACAATCCGATGCATTCTTTAAAAAACAAAGTGAGATACTATCTTAAATTGAAGCGTTCATAAAAAAGAAGATTCTTATTGAATAAACTAAACTCATCAGATGACTATTTTCGCTACGGTTTTAGTCATCAGATGAGTGAACATTATTTAGGAAAACTTGATTTAATTTCTAATTTGCTTCTGACTTCTGACTTTAAACTTAGCGGTCTTTCTAAACCTTCTATATCCGAAGACCAAAAATACAAGAAGAAACGAACCACTTACTGTATATAAAAGAACATTCGATTTATTGGGTAAAGCCTTTGTATTTCCATTTAAAACAAAACCCGACCAATAGAAAGGATGTTTTAAAATTATATCATCTGTATTTATTAAATATTCTTTTTTTGCCATTTGTAAAGCCTCATCTTTATCAAGCCCCTCATTCAAAAATTTATAGAAACTCACCATTATTTTTTTTGTTTCCTTATCGGGAACTCTCCATAGACTCATCACAACCGAAGGTACTCCTGAAAAATGAAAAGCCCTCGCCATACTCATCACCCCTTCCCCTTTCTCCAGTTTTCCAAAACCAGTATTACAAGCACTTAAAACCGCCAGATTTGCTTTATTGTTTAAGTTATATATCTCTGAAGAAGTCAAGTCGCCATCTGCAAAAACCAACTTATTGAACATAGGGTTTTCATTATCAATTTCGGCATGCATTGCCAAATGTAAAATATGGTGATTCTGATTGTTCTTCTTGAAATTCTCTATTGTGGATGCATTTTCAATAAAAGTAGTTCCATCCACAATATCATTAATCGAAGTAATTTCATCTGTATTTATTAGCTGATTTCTATCCTTATAATCGGGTGAAAATCCTACCCAATAATTTGGCAGCTTATATTGAAAAAAACTATTATCCAATTCTAAAAATAATCTTGCTGAACCGGTATAACTTACCGTAAAATTATTGATAACAGATTCATTATCATTGTTTTGAAGAAGCTCAAAAGGAATATAATTAAGCACATGATCGGGTATAATAACTATTTTTTTCTTATCAGGTTTCAGTTGCTCACTCATCAAAACCGTATATAGTTGATTACTGGTACTTTCAGTACTTTTTAAACTAATAATCTCATCATTCAAAGATTCAACAAGATCTGAAATTTTATTGGCAACAGCACTTTTTAAAAAAATAACCTCTTTTTTGATAATAGTGAAAGAATAGAGATCTTCTTCCCCTAAAAAATAAGTGATTAATTGCATATTGTGATCCATATTCTTTTGAATATCTGAAATTTTTATCTTTTTATTTTTAAATTTTAGAGAAGCGTATTTAGGGTATTTTTCTCTAAATACTTTATGAAGGCTATCTAATTTTGTGCTTATTACAATTCTTTCATTGATCAGTTCACTTAAAAATTCTTTATCTGGATTACTGGCAGTTTTTTCATAATAAAGATCCATGTTTATCTTTGCCAGATCTTGCTTTATCTGTCTCTCTTTTTCCAACATCTCTTCAGGAATATCTGAATATAATTTATACTTAATATCCTGCAATCCTTCTAAAAGTGTTGTGTTTCTGTTGGTTTCAAAAAGTTGAAATGCTTTTTCAAGATATTTTTTGTCTTTGGTCTTTTCGTACAATATCCAACAAGTGTTCAATCCTTTTTCAAAAATATCACGATAATTATTTGCGAATTGAATTTTAGACCTGTCAGATGTAAAGTTATTTTGAGAATGATGTATTAAAGCTACTTCCTGATCTATCAAATCGAATTGCTTGTTAAGACTTTCAATATCAGCATTTTCTTCATACTCTTCCTGATACCAATCCCCTAAAAGTTCCAAAGATTTTAACACCTCGAATGGTGCAATAATTTTATTCAAACTATCTTTAAAATAGTTACCTGAACTAAATACCTTATTTAAGTAGAAGTGAAATTTATGTTTATCTTTTTGATTTTTTGCATTCAAAGCTAAAAAACGAAAGTTTTCGGTAACAATTTCGTTTTTGGATCCAAAAATAGATGTTTTTGTTTCTAATGATTCTTCTAAAAGTTTTTGTGCCTCTATGCTATTTATTTTCTGTTCGGAATACAATTTAGCCAATTCCGTTTTTGCATTAGCCAGATATAATTTTGCATTGATTTTTTCTCCAATATCTATCGCTTTTTTATAGAATACTTCTGCTTTACCGTATTGTTCATCTAATTCGTATGCATTGGCAATATCGTAATAACTTTCACATGTCCATTTGTGATTAATTCCAAAAGTGGTTTCCCTGATCTTTAAACTTTTTTTAAGAAGCTCGATAGATTCTTTATATTTTTCTTTTGACTCCAGAATATTCGCATAAGAAGTATAAACAAAAGTCATATTGGGATTAAACTCACCATAGTTTTTCATACCGATATCCATTGCTTTTTCTGCATATTTTTCGGCTTCATTGATATCTCTGTATTCATAAAAATAAAGATGTGCAATACCAACATAAACATCCGATAAGAAATTCTTCTTACTATTACTATCTAATAAATTTTGTTCGGCTTCTATATATAATTCCAATGCCTTTTCAGGTTTTGCCAGATCTTCATATAAAATAGCTAAATTATAGGCGGAAATAGCCATATCATATGGGGCGATTGCAATCTTTTTCTTAATATCATACGATTTCTCATAGTATATCTTTGTACTATCGTAATCTGCTAAGAAATAATGATTTACACCAATAGCATTTAAAGCATCTGCAATATAAAAACTGTCTTTGGCCTTTAAAAAAAAATTTAATGCTTTTCGGATAGATTTATTTGATTTGTTGTACAAACCAATATTTGTTTCAATTTTTGCTTTTAACAGAAGTGTTACTGAAAGATATTTTTCTTCAAGATTATTGTCTTTAATATCGGATATTAAATTACTTAATAATAGGTCTGCTTTTTTATAAGCACCCTCTCGATTAAGCTTTGCAGCATTATTATTTACACCATAAACATAAGAACTATCTACTTTTTGAGAAAAAATAAATAGTGGAAGTAAAATAAAGAATAATATGAATATGTTTCTATTTCCCTTAGTCACAGGGTAAAAATATAAATTTTTTATTCTTTCCAGAATGTTTTTATCCCCTTATTCACTTTATGTCATGTAAAGTGATAATTCACAAAGAAAATTGACAACTAATATTCCCTATTTATAATAATTTTTTACTACTAACTCCAACTCTTCAAACCATGCTTCTCCAAACTTTCTTATCAAGGCTGGTTTTAAAAATTTATACACCGGAACTTGAAGTTCTTTTCCCAGCTTACAGGCATCATCACAAATATGCCATTGGTGGTAATTAACCGCAGCAAATTCACTGTAATCTTGAACTCTGACAGGATATAAATGACAGGAAATAGGTTTTTTATAAGTAATTTCTCCCCGATTATATGCCTCTTCGATAGCACAAAGTGCAGTGTTTTTGTCATCGAAGATCACATAGGCACAATCGGCTTTATTTATCAAAGGGGTTTCGTGTTCACCATCTTCATTGGTTGTATAAAGTCCTTGTTCTTCAATAGCTTTTAATCCTTCTTCCCTTAAAAATGGCTTTACTTTTGGAAAGACCTCCTCCAGAATTTTTAACTCAGCCTCTTCCAATGGTGCTCCGGCATCTCCATCAATACAACAAGCCCCTTTACATGCGCTTAAATTGCATACAAACTCTTTTTCAACTATATCCTCAGATACTATGGTCTTTCCAATTTGAAACATGCGGCAAAAATAAGTTATTTTTTGCTTTTAAAAATACTTTAAATCAGGGTAAAAAGGGCTTTTTTTCATTTACATGTTAACCTTTCTAAAAAATACACATAAAATAAATACAGGAAGGTTTTGAAAACCCTACTAATTGTGAAATAAAACTTTCAAACCATATGAAGATTTTAAATATATTACTCCTGTCTCTCTTTTTTCCTTATCTTATTTTTGGTCAAAAATCGAATTCAGTAAGCGGTAAGATCATTGATCATTACACCGAAGAAGCTTTAGAAAATGTAGAAATCTCAATTGTAAAAACCAATATTATTACTAGAACTTCCTCTGATGGTATTTTTCAAATAAGCAACTTCCCAAAAGGAGAAAACATATTAAAACTCTTTTTAAAAAGATATCAAACTCTAAGAATCCCAATTCAAATAGGTGATACAAGCAAAATTGATATGGGAATTATCCTCTTAAAAAAAGAGACACCTGAAGAAATTGATCAAAGTTTTATTGTTTTATCTAATGAGGATTTAATGAATACTGAAGATGGTAACTCTAACAATATCACAGGAGTTTTAACTGCCTCGAAAAATAATTTCCAAAGAACTGTTGCCTATCAGTTCAGCCCTACATTCTTTAAACTTAGAGGTTTAGATTCAAAATATCGAAAAATTATGTTAAACGGAGTCGAAATGAATAAATTCTATAACAACAGGCCTATCTGGAGCAATTGGGGAGGTTTAAACGATGTTACCCGTAACCAAATTTATACTCCGGGGTTGTCTTCCGATAAAATATCTTTTGGAGGAATTAACGGTTCCTTGAATATCAATACTTTTGCTTCAAATTTTACCAAATCTACTAAAGTTTCTTTTGCCTCATCCAATAGAAACTATCAGGGAAGGGTTATGGCAGGTTATTTTTCGGGTTTGCAAAAAAATGGTTGGGCTTATGCTTTTTCAACCTCTTATCGATTTGCCGAAGAAGGTTTTTTTGAAGGATCTGTTTACAAAGCAAATTCGTTTTTCGCTGCTGTTTCAAAAAAAATAAATAAAAAACACAGCTTTCATCTTACCGGAATCTATGCAGATAACCAACGCGGAAAATCATCTCCCAACACGCAGGAAGTTTATGATCTTAAAAATATAAAATACAATGCTTATTGGGGTAAACAAAATGGAAAAAATAGAAATTCAAGAATTAAATCCGTAAACGAGCCTTTGTTTATATTGAGCCATGTTTTTGATATAAATGAGACTGTTACCTTGCAAACAAATCTATCGTATCAATTTGGAACAATTGCAAACAGTCGGTTGGATTACGGTGGGTCACAATTGATTTTTGACGGGAATAACACTCCTACTATAATTGGAAGCGGTACAAACCCAGATCCGACTTACTATCAAAAATTACCAAGCTATTTTTTAAGAGATTCTCAAAATCCGGATTATGAAAAAGCCTATTTGGCTGAACAGGAATTTATAAAAAACGGCCAGCTTAACTGGAATGATCTTTATGCTGCTAACCAAAATACCGGAAATTCCACATATGCACTTTATGAGGATGTAAATGAGAATCAACAATTTGCAGTAAACAGCATCTTTAACAAGCGAATAAATCCAAAATTTAATCTGGATGCATCTATTTCCTACAGGGAATTATTTTCTGAAAACTATGCAAAAATGAAAGATCTGTTAGGCGGAACCGGATTTTTAGATGTGGATAATTACAGTGAAACGGTTGATGAAGCGCAAAACGACCTGCAAAACCCAAATAGAATCATAGGTAAGAATGATAAATTTAAATACAATTATGAATTGGATGCTTCTAAAATGGTTGCATTTTCTCAATTAAGATACAATAATCGAAAAACATCGGCCTTTTTTTCAGCTCAAATAGCTAACATTAAATACCAAAGAAACGGATTATATGAAAATGGCAGGTTTCCGGGGGAAAGATCATTGGGTAAAAGCGAATCCCTAAACTTTATGAATTACGGAATTAAGGGAGGTATTACTTATAAGTTTACCGGGAGACACATTCTAAAATCAAATATTGCATATGTAACCCAAGCTCCAACCCTGCAAAATTCATTTTCAAATTCCCGTGAGAATAACGATATCGTAATTGATTTGACCGATGAAAAGATCCTGACAGGAGAAGTCAATTATTTTTACAGATCAAAAATATTCAATGCCGGTTTGAGTGCTTACTTTTCTGATATAAAAGATGCTACCCGTATTTCATTTTATTTTGCTGACGGTTTAACCGGAATAAATTTTGCCGAAACCACAGCATTTGTTCAGGAGATATTAACTCATGTTAATCAACAAAATATTGGTGTGGAAGCAAGTTTATCTGTACAGGTTACCCCTTCTTTACAACTGAACGGAGTTGCAGCAATTGGCCAATCAATTTATGCAAACAATCCGGAATTGTACCTCACTTCTGATGATTTTAAAGAACCTTTACAATATGGAAAATCTTACTTAAAGAACTATCATTTTTCAAATGGGCCACAACAAGCTTATTCTATGGGAATTACATATAATGATCCGGATTATTGGTGGTTAAATGTTGCCGGAAATTATTTTAATAATGCTTTTATAAATGTTGCCCCTATCTTACGCACAAACAATTTTTATAAAGATAATGACGGAATCCCTTTTGTTGATTACGATAAAGAGATTGCAAAAAATTTATTGAAACAGGAATCCTTCGAACCTTACTTTTTATTGAATGCTGCCGGGGGAAAATCGTGGAAAGTAAACGACTGGTATATCGGATTCTTTGCTGTTGTGAATAATATTCTGGATCAGGAATTTAAAACAGGAGGTTTTGAACAATCGAGAAATGCCAACTATAAAACCTTACTGGAAGATAAAAGCAGAGAAAAACCAATTTTTGACTCAAAATATTGGTATGGGTACGGTACGACATTTTATGCTTCTGTGTATGTGAGGATGTAATGATACAATGTTGCAATGATTCAATGATGCAATAAAACGATTGAATCATTTAAATATAAAAACTATGACAGAAAAAGAAATATTCATTGAAAAGATGAAAAAAAGGACAAAGAAATTTGCAGTAGATGTGATTCTGTTTTGTGATTCATTAAGATCCAGCAAAGTGACATCTGTTGTTACATACCAACTTATTAAATCAGCAACATCAACAGGTGCAAATTACCGGGCTGCTTGCAGAGCAAGATCTAAAAAAGAATTTTTCAGTAAAATATGTATTGTAGATGAAGAAGCTGATGAATCGGAATATTGGATGGAAGTAATAAAAGCTGCAAGTTTATCAAGTAATGAAGATGAGTTAGACAGGCTTTTGGGAGAGGTTATTGAAATTGCAAAAATAATGACTAAAGCAAAAAACTCAACCTATAATAAAATATAATTATTGTCGCATTAAAACATTGCATCATTACATCATTTAAAAATAATCTATTATGAAAAAAATAACCTTGATCTTAGTTTTGATAAACATCATTTCCTGTGTACAAACCGATGATTTCAAAACACCTGAATTAGAAATCAATGAGCCTGATATTACGGCAAATACAACTATTTCAGCAATAAAAAATTCTTACGAACAATCGGAAGAAAAGATCTATGCTTTTGGAGAAAATGACAATGCAATCATTGAAGGATTTGTCATAAGTAGTGATAAAGGTGGTAATTTTTATAAAACGATAGTGATTCAGGATAAAAGTGAAAATCCTACATCCGGAATTAAAGTTTTAATAGACCTTAAAGCAAATTTTACCAAATATAATTTTGGAAGGAAAATCTATATAAAAATGGCCGGAATGAGTATGGCAAAAGAAGGGGAGGATTATAGAATGGGTTATCATATAAGAAATGAATTGGTGGCAATACCCGAAACTTTGATAGGAGATGTTATTATCAGATCAAATCAGGTTGAGGAAATTTTTCCTAAAAACACTGACTTGGATAAATTTAATTCTGACAATCTAAACACCTTTGTGAAAATTAATAATTTGCAATTTAAACATAACGAAATTGGAAAAACCTTTGCCGGGGAACCTAATGATAAATATGATGGTGAAAGGATCTTGGTTGCTTGTAAAAACCAAATAACAACCACTTTAAGTACCAGTACTTATTCCGATTTCAAATCTAATTTACTTCCTGAAGGAAAAGGAGAAATTTCTGCAGTTCTTACACAGGATTTTTATGGTGAAAAATATATTCTGGTTGTAAACGATCCTTCTTCAATAGATTTTTCGGATAATGAACGGTGTGATCCTTCTTTTTTATATTGTGAAAACTTCGGTGAAACCGGAAATGAAATTATATTTTTTGAAAATTTCGAAGAAATTAAGAAGACCAAAGACCTGGAAGAACTCGGCTGGAAAAATGTGAATATAAACCTGGGTAATGAAAAATTTGAAAAACGTTCCAGCCTGGGTAATGTAGCGATGAGAATTTCGGCCTATGATACCAAAGAAAACCCGCTAGAAGCCTGGTTAGTAACTCCTGAAATTAATTTGGATAATTCTGCTAATGAGGTTTTTACCTTTAAAAGCAAAGCTTCTTATGATAACGGTACAATTTTAACTACCTGGGTATCTGATGATTTTAACGGAAATATTGAAGAATCAACCTGGCATCAATTGGATGTTAAAATCTCAGTTGGTCCAAAAAGTTCGTCCAGTGACGAGTTTGAATCTTCCGGTAAGATCAATTTAGGTTGTTTAAGCGGAAATATACATATAGCAATACGATATTTGGGAGGTGACCCAGGAATCTCCACCACCTATGATGTAGATGAGTTTTTGGTTGTGGGTTCGAAAAATTAATGATTTAATGAGATAATGATACAATGCTGCAATGTTTTTATTTCCTCATTACATCATTGTATCATTACGGCATTCACTTATTTCTTCAATAACCATTTTTATCTTAACTTTGCAATGAAATTAGTAAACTATGTTTTTATTTATAAGCGGTGCGGAAATATTTATCATTTTGGTGATAGTTGTAATGTTGTTTGGAGCAGATAAAATTCCGGAAATTGCACGTGGTTTAGGAAAAGGTATGCAGCAGCTTAAACAGGCAACCAATGAGGTGAAAAAAGAAATTACCGAAAGTGGTATTGACACCGACTTCACAAAAGATATCCAAAAAGAAGTAAAAAAAATTAAAAATAAAGTCTACGATAATATTGAAGAAGCTACGGGTTTAAAGGATGAAGCTGATCTTACAAAAAACATCAAAAAAGAAGTAGATAAGGTTAAAAATGTAAAGAACAAAGTTAAAGATAACTTTGAAGATCTTACCGGGCCGATAAAGAGAAACTCGTAAATACTTTTCTGTATTGACTAATTTATCATTTAAACTTTTTATAACATAATGAGAATATGCTACAATGATTCAATGATGCAATCATAGGATCTTAAAGCATAGGATTATTAAAAAAAGAGAAGTGATTTATTCATCTGATGACTAATGACCTCAGCAGAACTAGTCATCTGATGAATTTAATAGGTCACTCTAAGATACCCTATTCATCTTCTTTTCACAGCTAAGTGCGCAAAGTTTTCGCTAAATTTCTAAAATTACATCATTATCTCATTGAATCATTGCAGCATTAGATCATTCAATCACTTCCTTTATCAAATAGATATAAACCGGAAAATGGTCACTATAACCACCTGAATAATTGGTTCCGCTATAGCTTCTAAAAGGATAACCTTTATACCTGCCGCTTTGTGTAATTAAATAATTTGGATTAAATATTTGTGCCTGAAAAAGATTGAAATTTTTAAAATCCTTTTCATTTGTAATAAGTGAAGCGCTTACTAAAATTTGATCGAACAGGTTTAAATTGTCCCGGTATCCTAATGTGTTCAAGCCTTTTTTATACATTTCTTCCATCGGATTAAATAATTCATTCGGTTTAAGGCTGTTTTTATGGCTTTTGCTGCGTAAAATCTCTTTAAAACTATTATCCATCGGATCATCATTAAAATCGCCCATAACGACAATTTTGGGATTATTTTCTTCTTCTTTTATCGTTTGAATAATCTCGTTACAAAGCCAGGCTGCTTTTTCTCTTTTAACAGCGCTCCTTTGAACTCCTCCCCGCCTCGATGGCCAGTGATTTATAATGATATGCACCAACTCATCGTCTAAATACCCCGAAACTTTTAAAATATCGCGGGTATACAATCGCATTCCCTTCTCATCCCATAATCTAAGTTCGAAAATTTCATGAGCTATAGGCGAAAAGTATTTTTCCTGATATAACAATGCGACATCAATTCCGCGAAGATCTTTCGAATCGTAATGAATGTATTGATAACTTTTATTCTTTAAGAATTCTGTATTTATCAGATCTTTTAAAACTTCCTGATTTTCTATTTCGGCTAAACCGATAATAGCCGGTGAAGTATTGGTCTTTTCTTTTCCTATCTCAGAAATTACACTTGCTATTCTATATAACTTATCACGATAAATTTTTGAATTATATTGATACTTTCCTGAAGGAGTCCTTTCGTCATCAAAAGTTTCGGGATTATCAATGGTATCAAATAAATTCTCCACATTATAAAAAGAAATCGTTCTTATTTTATATTTTTTATTTTGACAATGAGGGGCTTGTATAAGGAAAAACAGGGAAAATAAGAACGATACCGTTAACTTCATAAATTTAAAATGTACTTATTAATGTAATTCCATTTAAAAGGTTAACATCTAAAATGATTTTTTTT
>JBDLIB010000009.1:0-33794 GCA_039715085.1 Bacteroidota bacterium
TCAGGAAGTACATCCAATTGAATATCAAAAATAAAAGTACCAAGATAATATGTTGACAAAGTAACGATAATAATTCCAATGATATTAAGGAAGAGCCCGGTCTTAGACATATCTATCATCGTTAACCTTTTGGTGCCAAAGACAATTGCATTTGGAGGAGTTGCTACAGGTAGCATAAAAGCCAAAGATCCGGCAATAGTTGCCGGTAACATAAATAATAACGGGTTGACCTCTATGCTCATAGCCAGCCCTGCCAAAACCGGTAAAAAAGTTTCTACGGTAGCCGTATTGGATGTGATCTCGGTTAAAAATGTCACAACAAATGCAATTGTTAAAATGATAAAGAAGGGATGAACATCTTTTAGCCAGATAAGCTGCTCTCCGAACCATTGTGATAATCCCGATTCTTTAAATCCTGTTGCCAGTGCAAATCCACCACCAAAGAGTAAAATAATTTCCCATGGAATACTTTCGGCAGTTTTCCAATCCATTAAAAATTCACCTTCAATTTGTTTGGAAGGAATTAGAAACAATATTATTCCAATGAAAATTGCAACGGTTCCATCATTAAAATAAGAAGGATTTTTAAAGATATTCTGCCAGCCGTAAATCGTAAATTCACCTATGGAAATATCTGCCCTAAAGAACCAAAGTAATGCCAGGATAATAAAGATCACAAAAATCACTTTTTCTTCATAGGTCCAGTTTCCTAGATTTTGATAGAGCTCTTGCAGTTTATTTTTCTGGATATTTTTCCACTTTTTTTCTCTTTTTACAAAGACCAGGTAAAGATAAAACCAGGCAATAAAAAACATCACTATCACTATTGGGAATGCATAGAAGAACCAGGTGGCAAATGAAATTTCGGGTGCATTGGGAAAATAGATATTAAATATACGGGCAAATGAAAGATTTGGAGGTGTACCTACTAAAGTTGCTATTCCACCTATTGAAGCACTGTAGGCAATAGATAAAAGCAGACCAATCGAAAAATGTTTGACATCTTCTTTGGTGTTGATATCTTCTAACTCATGCAGTATGGAAATTAGGATAGGAATCATCAACATTGCAGTAGCAGTATTCGATATCCACATTGATAAAAAAGCTGTGGCCAGCATAAATCCCAATAAGATCTTTGCAGGTTTTGTTCCAACGATCAATAATATTTTAAGTGCAATACGTTTATGGAGATTCCATTTTTGTATGGCCAAAGCGATTAAAAATCCGCCAAGGAACAAAAAAATTACATGGTTAAAATAAGTGGAAGAGACCTCTTTTCCATTCATAATTCCCAAAACAGGAAATAAAGCAACCGGTAATAAGGATGTTACCGCCAAAGGAACAATTTCTGATACCCACCAAAGTGCCATTAAAACTGCTACAGCAAAAGTAGCCGTAACCGAAGGGTTGCTTTCATCAAGTTTTACAAAAAATAAAATATAGAGGAACAATATTGGGGCAATCCAAAAAATAAAATGCCTGAAGTCTAATGATTTTTTTAATATATTTTTTAGCATTTTAAATATTTATTCACCAATCTCACCTAGCTCATAACCTTCTACATATGCGATCTGTATATTATTATCGTGGAATACTTTTTTAATTGTTGCCCTGGTTTTTCTTAAAGCAACCCAGTAGCTGTCAGGCTCTGCATAAGGCCTCACAGCAATGACAATATTATGTGTGTCAAAATTGTCAATTTCAATAACCGGTTTAGGATCCTCTAATATTTCATTGATATTTTTAAGTGATTCTCTGAGTAAGTTTTCAACCCGGGGGAAACTTTCGCTATAAGGAACAGGTATCATAACAGCAAGTCTTATCGTACCTTTATCAGAATAATTTGTCAGAATAGATTCGGTTACTTTTGAATTGGGAATGATCAAAGTATTATTTTCTATAGTAGAAATTTTTGTATTAAAAATACCTACTTCTTCCACTTTGCCAATATATTCTTCTAATTGAATCCAATCACCTGATTTGTATGGTTTAAATCCTAAAATTAAAACCCCTGAAGCAAAATTTCCTAAACTCCCCTGTAATGCCATTCCAATTGCAAATCCGGCAGCAGCCAAAACAGCAATAAAGCCTGTGAGGTCTGCTCCTAAAATGGATGCAACAATAAGAGTTAATCCTACTTTAAGTGAAATATTTGTTAGTGAGATTAAAAAAGGTGTAATGTTATTCGTAAATCCATATCGCTCTAATACTTTTTTTACGAAATTTATTATTTTGGCAATAATTTTAAGACCTAACCAAAATATCAAGGCAGCTAAAATTACTTTAGGTGTATAAAAAACAACTTTATCAAGTGCAAGTTCTAAGTATTCTTGAATTTTTTCCATTTGTAAAAATCCGATTATGGTATGTATGTTGTTTAACAAATTTATGAAATTGACAGACAATTATTGAAAATTCTATTAAAAGATGTTACTCACAACTTTTTATTGGTTCATTATAGATCCCGCAATTTTGCTGGATAAGCGATTCGCATACTTTTTTTTGTAAAAAAGTGGCTCTCTGCAGATCCCAATATAAAATTGGGATAAGCGTTCGCACAATTTTACTAATAGCAAAATTGGCTCTCTGCTTACATATTTCTTCTATACTGTCCGCCAACTTCAAATAAAGCAGAGGTAAGTTGGCCTAAAGAGCATACTTTTGAGGCTTCCATTAATTGCTCAAAAATATTATTATTTTCGATAGCTTTTTGTTTTAGAAGGCCTACCTGTTCCACTGTGCTTTCTTCATTAGCCTTGACCAAATTAGTAACAGCATTAATTTGTTGTTGTTTTTCTTTTTCGGTTGCCCGGATAACTTCCTGTGGTAAAACAGTAGGAGAACCTTTACTGCTCAAAAATGTATTTACACCAATTATAGGATATTTTGCCTGGTGTTTTAATTCTTCGTAATACAGGCTTTCTTCCTGAATTTTTGAACGCTGGTACATGGTTTCCATTGCACCAAGTACTCCGCCTCTTTCGGAAATTCTGTCAAATTCTGTATAAACGGCCTCTTCTACCAAATTGGTCAATTCTTCAATAATAAAAGCACCCTGAATAGGGTTTTCATTTTTCGCAAGTCCGAGTTCTTTGTTGATGATCAATTGAATCGCCATAGCACGCCTTACAGACTCCTCGGTTGGAGTAGTAATTGCCTCATCATAAGCATTGGTATGCAGGGAGTTGCAATTATCATATATTGCATAAAGTGCTTGTAACGTGGTTCTTATGTCGTTAAAGTCAATTTCCTGGGCATGCAAGCTCCTGCCTGAAGTTTGTATGTGATATTTAAGCATCTGGGCTCTTGAATTCGCCCCGTATTTTAATTTCATGGCTTTAGACCAGATTTTTCTTGCTACCCTTCCAATAACGGCATATTCGGGATCAATTCCGTTTGAGAAGAAGAAAGATAGATTCGGGCCGAATTTGTTGATATCCATTCCCCTGCTCAGGTAGTACTCCACGTAAGTAAAACCATTTGCCAAAGTAAATGCTAATTGTGATATAGGGTTGGCTCCTGCTTCGGCAATATGATACCCGGAGATGGAAACCGAATAAAAATTACGAACATTATTTTGGATAAAATATTCCTGTACATCTCCCATCAATTTCAAAGCAAATTCGGTTGAAAAAATGCAGGTGTTTTGCGCTTGGTCTTCTTTTAAAATATCTGCCTGAACCGTTCCTCTTACTTTTGCAATAGTATCTGTTTTAATTTTCTGGTAGACATCATTAGGTAAAACTTTATCGCCGGTAATTCCGAGTAGCATTAATCCCAGTCCATTATTTCCTTCCGGTAACTCTCCAAAATACCTAGGCCTGTCAACACCTGTTTCTTTGTAATAATATTTAATCTTCTTTTCTGTCTCTTTTTCTAGTTTATTCGCCTTGATATATTTTTCGCATTCCTGATCGATTGCAGCATTTAGAAAAAATCCTAACATCATTGGCGCAGGGCCATTGATGGTCATAGAAACCGAAGTCATTTCATCTGTCAGGTCGAACCCGGAATACAATTTTTTAAGGTCGTCCAAACAACAAATAGAAACACCGGCATTACCAATTTTACCGTAAATATCAGGGCGAAGATCGGGGTCATTCCCGTAAAGGGTTACACTATCAAAAGCAGTGGAAAGCCGCTTAGCATCAGAGTCTTTACTCACATAGTGAAATCTTCTGTTCGTTCTCTCCGGACCGCCTTCACCTGCAAACATCCTGGTTGGATCTTCACCGGTTCTTTTAAAAGGATAAATACCGGCTGTGTAAGGAAATTCACCAGGTACATTTTCCTGTAAAACCCATTGTAAAATATCTCCCCATGCTTCGTATTTAGGTAAAACAATCTTAGGAATTTGAAGGTGTGACAGTGATTCGGAATGCGTTTTAATATTTATCTCTTTGTCCCGGACTTTAAAGCTGAAGATCTTATCTTTATAACGTTGTTTTTTAGCGTTAAAATTCAAAATTATTTCCCAGTTATGGGGATTCAGATCCATTTTGATCTTAGAGAATTTATCTAAAAGTTGGGAAATTAGCTCTTTATTGTTTGAGGGTTTATTTATTTCAATTCCGTTTTGTGTGACTTCAATTATTGTATCGCTTAAAGTTTCAATTGTTTTAAAGATTCCATATAATTTTTGAGCAATTTTACTTTGATCTTTTGCCCATTTGTCATAGCTGTGATTATTCTCGGTGATCTCAGATAAATATCGGGTTCTGTTAGGCGGGATAATAAATTGTTTTTCACTCATTGCCTCTGAAATCTCGAAAGTACTGTTAAAATCAGCTCCTGTTTTTTCTTTGATTTTTTTGATGATGAGGTCGTATAAATTATTAGTTCCCGGATCATTGAACTGTGATGCGATCGTTCCGATTACCGGCATAGAATCCATTTCGTCTTCCCAAAGATTATGATTTCGTTGGTACTGTTTTTTTACATCACGTAAAGCATCCAATGCTCCTCTTTTATCAAATTTATTTAGAGCTATCATGTCGGCAAAATCAATCATGTCAATTTTTTCCAATTGGGTAGCAGCTCCGTATTCGGGAGTCATTACGTAAAGAGAAACATCGGAAAAGTCCAGGATCTCTGTATCTGATTGTCCAATTCCCGAAGTTTCTAAAATAATCAGATCAAAATCGGATGCTTTTAAGATAGAAAGTGCATCGTCAACATGTTTTGATAATGCTAAATTTGATTGTCGTGTAGCTAATGACCTCATATAAACCCGGTCATTATTGATGGAATTCATTCTGATCCTATCCCCCAAAAGAGCTCCACCCGTTTTTCTTTTAGTAGGGTCAACCGAAACAATTGCAATTGTCTTATCGGGGAAATCGGCTAAGTATCTTCTTACAAGTTCATCAACCAAAGATGATTTTCCCGCACCACCGGTTCCTGTTATTCCAAGTACTGGAGTCTTCTCCAGTCTGTCTAAAAGGGAGGTTTTTGTTTTTTTGAAAATAGTAGAAAATTTTTCCTGATCATTTTCTGCAACTGTGATTAATCTGGCTATTGTATTTACATCTTTGTTTTGTAATTTTTCATTTAATTTTTTTGAATCTTCCAGGCTTTTTACTGGAAGATCACACTTTTCTACCAGGTCATTGATCATTCCCTGTAAGCCCATTTTTCTACCGTCATCAGGTGAATAGATTCTGGTAATACCATAATCCATTAATTCTTTGATCTCTTCGGGAAGGATTACACCACCACCTCCGCCAAAGATCTTGATTTGAGTAGCTCCTTTTTCCTGTAAAAGATCATACATATATTTAAAATATTCATTATGTCCTCCTTGATAGGAAGTCATTGCAATGGCATTGGCATCTTCCTGGATAGCGGTATTTACAACCTCTTCAACATTTCGGTCATGTCCTAAATGAATTACTTCAACTCCTGTGGATTGGATGATTCTACGCATCACATTGATAGCGGCATCATGGCCGTCAAAAAGTGATGCAGCAGTAACAATTCTAATTTTATTTTTGGGTTTGTAGGCTTCTTTTCTTAACATTTATTTGGAGAATTATTTGAATACTGCCAATTTACAGAAAATTGATGATTTATCTCTCTAAAATAAATGAGAATTTTGAAGAATTATAAATATATTAGATAAAAAGAAAATATTTTAATTGTTCTTCCAAAAATGTGGGGTTAAAATTATTAAAACTGTAAAAAGTTCCAATCTTCCCAATAACATTAACAGTGCCGACCACCATTTCCCGAAAGGTGGTAAAGATGCATAATTATTTACAGGGCTCAGGTCGCCAAAAGCAGGGCCTACATTACCCAATGATGAAGCTGCAGTTCCTGCAGCAGTAATTATATCGAGTCCGAGAAAAGCAAAAACGCCGGCACCAATAGCGAAGATAACCAGGTATAAGATGAAAAATGCCATTATATTAAAAACAATACCACGGGTTACAGCCTTATCATTATATCTTACAGGAATTATCGCATTGGGGTGAATGGTTCGTTTAAATTCCAGAAATCCATTTTTAAGCATAATGATATGACGTACAATTTTTACACCACCGGCTGTTGAACCTGCAGATGCGCCAATGAACATCAAAAAGAAAAATAAGACGGACAGGAAAGGTGTCCAGATAGTGAAATCTGCTGTGACAAATCCCGTAGTTGTTATTACAGCTATAACTTGAAATAATGCATGCCTAAATGAACTTTCAGCATGGCCATTAACCATTGGATGAGCAATTGCCTGTATTTCTGTAGGAGTTTTTGAAACTTCGGCAAACTGATAAATAAAAATGGCTGTGATTGCTGTTAAGATTATAATACCAAAAAAATATGCTTTAAATTCTTCATCGTTAAGTACTTTGTTAAATTTTCCTTTAAAGGCAAAATAACTCAAAACAAAGTTTGTACCGGCTAAAAACATAAAAAAGATAATGATATATTGAATAGCAGGTTGATGGTTCCAATAGGCAACACTGGCATTTTTTGTAGAAAAACCACCTGTAGAAAGTGTACACATGGCATGATTTACCGCGTCAAAAACACCCATACCGGCCACTTTTAATAATATTGCTTCAGCCAAGGTTAAACTAAAATAGATCAGCCATAATCTCTTTGCAGTGTCTGTTATTCTGGGATGTAATTTATCGGTAGATGGCCCAGGTGCTTCGGCAGAAAATAGCTGCATTCCACCAATTCCAAGTAATGGTAAAATGGCTATTGCCAAAACAATGATTCCCATACCGCCTATCCAATGTGTAGTACTTCGCCAAAATAAGATACTTTCCGGCATACTTTCAATATCGTTCATGATAGAAGCTCCTGTGGTGGTATAGCCCGACATTGTTTCGAAAAAAGCATTGGTAAAAGAAGGAATTGTATCTGTAAAAGTATATGGTAATGCACCTGATAATGACATGATGATCCAGCCCAAACTAACAACCAGATATCCTTCCCTTTTTTTGATCTGCTTTTTAAAACCTTTAGTGGCAAACTGGGATAAACCGCCAACTGCCATAGAGATAATTCCGGCAAAAAGAATGCCTTGAAAAGCACCGTCATTATAATATAGGCTAACCAGAGATGAAAGAAACATGAACCCACCATTAAAAATGAGTAAAAAACCCATCATTTGTATAATGATCTTAAAATTGAGTTTTTTCATGCGCTTAAATATTTGAAATATATTTTTTTGTAGGTTTTAAAATTTCATTAATTAAATAATTTTTCAACTTTTGAGATGGTTTCAGGTAAGCAGCAAACCACAACTTTATCACCGGCGTGAATTTGGAAACCACCCAGTGCAATAATCCCTTTATTATTTCTTATTACACCACCGATAATTGCATTTCTTGGTAATTTTAGATGTCTAATTTCTTTTTTGGTGATTTTGGAATTTTCTTTTGCTTCAAATTCAAGAATTTCAGCATTAACATCATTTAATAGGGTGATTTCAAGTACATTGCCTCTTCTAATGTATCTGAAAATGCTATTTGCTGCCAATAATTTTTTATTGATCAAAGTATCAATTCCAATATTTTTTGAAAGTTTGAAATAATCGATATTTTGTACCAAAGCAATAGTTCTGTTAACCCCCTTTGATTTTGCAACAAGACATGACATGATGTTGGTTTCCGATCTTCCGGTAACTGCGATGAAAGCATCCATTTCATCTACATTTTCATCTTCCAGAAGTTCCACATCTCTACAATCGCCATAAATAACTAACGCATAAGGAAGTTCTTCGGCTAATTCTATTGCTTTTTCTTTATTCCTTTCAATAAGTTTTACATTAAATTTTTTATCACAAAGTTCCTTGGCAGTACGGACACCTATACCACTTCCCCCAAGTATCATTACATTTTTAATTCGTTTGCTTTGTATTCCCGAAAGTTTTTGCAATTCTTCAACACCTTCCGGGGTTGTTATGAAATAAGCCTGGTCACTTGCTTTAAAAACCGTATCACCTCTTGGGATGATAGTTTTTTGAGTAGTTTTTCGCTGAATTACAATAGGCATAAAATGAATTTCAGAAAAAGTAGCTGCGGCATTTTTAACCGACATTCCGATAAATGGTGCAGATTTTGAAAGGGTAATACCCACCATGGTCAAAGCACCATTTTCAAATTCGTGCGATTGATGAAAAACATCTTTTTCGAGCAGTAACTTAATTTCTTCAGTTGCTAATTCTTCTGTAGAAATCAACTCATCTATTCCCAGGTCGGAGAAATTTATTTCATCTTTATGGTCTGTAAATTCTGTATTCCTTATTCTGGCAATAGTTTTTTTTGCTCCTAATTTTTTTGAGATCACACAAATTGTAATATTGGTAGTTTCTGAGGATGTTACTGCAATTAGCAGGTCAGTATGTGCTATATCTGCCTCTTTTAATGTATCGATAGAAATGGCATCTTGTTCTATGGTTTTTATATCCAGCCTGGTATCGGCATAGATCAGCCTTTCTTTATCTTTATCGATGAGTGTTATCTCATGTGATTCGTAGGAGAGTAATTTTGCAAGATGAAATCCAACTTCACCGGCTCCGGCAATGATAATCTTCATATTTGTTTAATAATGATTATGATACAAATGTATTATTTTTTTCTTTTATATCTTTAAAGAAAAAAAATGAATTCAACCAATACAAACTTTACCATTAAGGACTGGAACGAAGATGATCGTCCACGTGAAAAATTACTCAGTAAGGGGAAAGGTGCCTTATCGGATGCTGAATTGTTAGCAATTTTAATTGGTTCGGGAAATACTGAGGAAAGTGCCGTTGCACTTTCCAAGCGAATTTTAGCATCAGTTGATAACAATTTGAATGAGCTTGGGAAGATGACAGTGATTGATCTGATGAAATTTAAAGGTATAGGTGAAGCAAAGGCGATATCGATAATTACAGCCTTAGAAGTAGGAAAAAGAAGAAGACTCGAGGAAGCACTGCAAAAAGTAAAGATCACTTGCAGTAATGATATTTTTGAAGTGATGCAGCCAGTAATTGGAGACCTGCAACACGAGGAGTTTTGGATAGTTTATTTAAATAATTCTAATAAAATATTGCATAAGTCACATTTAAGTAAAGGAGGTATATCAGGTACTTTAGTCGATTCAAGATTGGTTTTTAAAAAAGCAATGGAATTTTCGTCTACAGGAATTATTCTCTGTCATAACCATCCATCCGGAACATTGAAACCGAGCAATTCAGATATTAATCTGACCAAAAAATTAAAAAAAGCAGGAGAAGTGCTGGATATTAAAGTTTTAGATCATTTGATTATTACAGAAAAAGAATATTACAGTTTTGCTGATGAAGGAATCTTTTAGTGGTCAGTTTTCAATGGTAGTAAGCAGTAGTTTTTTATTGAAAATATCGGTAAACTTAGACAGCCAACTGCCATTAATTTAAATACTTTCTACCCTTGATTGGCATTATAAATTAAAAGTTTACATTTGATATATTATTAAAATAAGCAGATGCTATTAGTTTATACCCATAAAATAACCCCAAGAGTTACCTATATCTTTAAGCATATTTTTACAAGAATTTTGCAAATCCCTATTGATTTTACAACAAAGATCGAAGAGTTTATTGCTCATGATGGCTTAAAGATCTCTTATTCAAAGAAACCTTTAGGGAATGAACTTTATGTGCGAAGTATTGACTTGTTATTTAATCAAGGGATCGATTACCCAGATATAACTGTGACAAGATGGGAAGATACACCTTGTTTTTTTCAGGCAAATTCTCCTTCACCAATTCCTTTTGATGTCTTTGCTGCGAGTTTTTATTTATTGAGTAGATATGAAGAGTATTTGCCTCATGTAAAAGATGAATTTGAAAGATTTCCGGCAGAAGAAAGCCTGGCTTATCAGAATAATTTTTTAGATAAACCTGTAGTTGATATCTGGGCTTATAAATTAAAGGATCTTATTAAAGAAAAATATCCGGACTATGAATTTAAGGAAAGAAATTTCGAATATATCTCAACTATAGATGTTGATGTAGCTTTTGATTATAAGTATAAGGGTTTTGTTCGTTCTATAGGTGCTACTTTAAAAGATGTTGCCGGTTTTAGAATTCATCGTTTTATCGAAAGATTCATGGTGATCTTTAATATGAAAAAAGATCCCTTTGATACTTATAGTAAGCTAATTTCTTTACAGAGAAAATTTAATATTCCAACTATTTTCTTCTTTCAATTAGGAGATTACTCCACGTATGATAAAAATATTTCTGTAAAAAACTCGAAATACAAATTGTTGGTAAAAGATGTTGCTGATTATGCAAAAGTAGGTTTGCATCCTTCGTATTTCACCATGAAGAATGATGAGAAGTTGAAAAAAGAAAAGAAACGGATGGAAAATATTGTTAATTTCCAGGTGGTTAGATCCAGGCAGCATTTCTTAAGACTGGAATTACCCGAAACCTATCAAAACCTGGTCGATGTGGAAATTGCAGAAGATTATACCATGGGGTTTGCCCAACATTACGGTTTCAGGGCGGGTACATGTACCCCCTTTCATTTTTACGATCTTGATTTTGAAATTCAAACTCCGTTAAAAGTAATACCCTTTTCGGTAATGGATGGCACTTTAAAAGATTATTTAAACCTAACAACAAAAAGATCATTTGACACTATTTATAATTTAGCTAAAGAAGTAAAAAAAGTGGATGGAACTTTCATTACATTATTTCATAACGAGTCTGTTAGCGGAGCCGGAAGATGGAGAGGCTGGGATAAAAAATATGAAGAGTTAATGGAAAGATTATCCAAGTTGCAAAGTGTAGAATAAGAAATTTATTAGTGTGAAACACCTCTCTTTTTATAATTAAAACTAAAATCATTTTGATTAAAGGGTTGAGTTTGTTAACTTTAAAAGCAATACTTAACCAAACACCTAACTCAAAATGAAAATCAAAAAAGTTCTCGTTGCCAATCGAGGCGAAATTGCCATACGTGTTTTTAGAGCCTGTACAGAAATCAATGTTCAAACTGTTGGAATTTATACCTATGAAGATCGCTATTCTTTGCATCGATATAAATGTGATGAATCATATCAGGTCGGTTCTGATGACCAACCACTAAAACCTTATCTCGATATTCAGGCAATCATTAAAATTGCAAAAGATAAAAATGTAGATGCTATCCATCCCGGGTATGGATTTTTAAGTGAAAATGCTGAATTTGCTCGTGAATGTGCAAAAAATAATATCATTTTTATAGGACCTGAACCGGAAGTTTTGGAAGCTTTGGGAGACAAAATAAAAGCTAAAAAAGTTGCTGTTGATCAAAATATTCCAATTATTGAAAGCAATATTAAAAAGCTGATTACTTTAAAAATTGCTGCTGAAGAAGCAATTAAAATTGGTTTCCCGGTTATGTTAAAAGCGGCATCCGGTGGTGGTGGAAGAGGAATGCGTGTGATCAGAACTATGGAAGAACTCGAAAAAGCCTACCCCGAAAGTAAAAGGGAAGCCTTAAACGCTTTTGGTGATGATACTGTTTTTTTGGAAAAATTTGTTGAAAATCCTAAGCATATTGAAATTCAAATAGTTGCAGATAATCATGGTAATTTAGTGCATTTATACGAGAGGGATTGTTCGGTTCAGCGTCGTTATCAAAAAGTCGTTGAAATTGCACCTTCTTATAATGTAGATGAAAAAATCAGGCAAAAGCTTTTTCAATATGCAACGACTATAACAAAAGCAGTAAAATATAATAATATCGGTACGGTAGAATTTTTGGTTGATGAAGATGGTAGTGTTTATTTTATTGAGGTAAATCCACGGATTCAGGTAGAACATACCGTTACCGAAATGGTAACAAATATTGATCTTGTAAAAACGCAACTTTTTGTTGCAGGTGGCTATAGGTTAAGTGATAAACAGATAAAAATTAAAAACCAAAAATCTGTAAAAGTAAATGGTTATGCTATTCAATGCAGAATCACAACCGAAGATCCGGCCAATGATTTTAAACCCGATTATGGTACTATCACGACCTATCGTTCCGCTTCAGGTTTTGGTATTCGGTTGGATGCAGGGAGTTTATACCAGGGAGTATCAGTTTCTCCATTTTTCGACTCGATGTTGGTGAAAGTTTCGGCTCACGGCCGAACTCTTGACGGGGCTATAAGAAAAATGACCAGAACACTTAGTGAATTTAGAATAAGAGGAGTAAAGACCAATATTCCTTTTTTGCAGAATCTTTTAGAGCACAAAGCTCTTAGAAAAGGAAAAGTTACCGTTAATTTTATTGCAAATACTCCCACACTTTTTAACTTTAATCTCTCGAGAGATCGTGCCAGTAAAATAGTTAAGTATTTAGCAAATATAACTATTAATGGTAATCCGGATGTGAAAGAATTCAATCCGAATAAAGTTTTTTCCACACCAAAAATTCCCCAATGGGATGTTTATGCAAAGCACTCCAAAGGTACCAAAGACTTGCTTACAGAATTGGGCCCTGATAAGTTTAGCGAATGGTTGAAAAACGAAAAGAAAATTCACTACACAGATACAACCATGCGGGATGCGCATCAAAGTCTACTGGCAACCAGAATGCGGACTTTAGATATGCTGAAAGTTGCAGAAGGATATACTAAAAACAATTCAAACATTTTCAGTATGGAAGTTTGGGGAGGTGCAACTTTTGATGTTTGTATGCGTTTTCTAAACGAAAATCCATGGGGAAGATTATCACTTCTAAGAAAAGCCATGCCTAACGTTTTATTACAAATGTTGTTGAGGGGATCAAACGGAGTTGGATATGCAGCATACCCTGATAATCTGATCGAAAGTTTTGTTGAAAAAGCCTGGGAAACCGGTGTGGATATTTTCAGAATTTTTGATTCTCTTAATTGGATGAAATCTATTGGGCCGGCTATAGAACATGTTAGAACTCGAACCCAAGGTTTAGCAGAAGGTGCCATAAGTTATACAGGAGATCTTCTCGATCCGAATAATACAAAATATACTTTAAAATATTATCTTCAATTAGCAAAAGATATTGAAAATGCCGGAGCACACATTTTGTCTATTAAAGATATGGCAGGATTGTTAAAACCATATGCTGCTACCGAGTTGGTCACTGCTTTAAAATCAGAAATTAATATTCCGATTCATTTACATACGCATGATACTTCCTCTGTTCAGGCGGCAACTTATCTAAAAGCAGTTGAGGCAGGAGTTGATGTGATAGATGTTGCTTTAGGCGGATTATCAGGGTTGACTTCACAGCCAAATTTCAATTCGATTGTTGAAATGTTGAAATATCATGACAGAAATAATCCGATGGATATTGATTCGTTAAATGCATATTCCAATTATTGGGAAACTGTTCGCGATTATTATTATCCGTTTGAATCTGGATTAAAATCAGGAACAGGTGAAGTATATAAACATGAAATTCCGGGTGGGCAATATTCCAACTTAAAACCCCAGGCACAATCGCTTGGTTTGGCCGACAGATTTCATGAGATTACCAAAATGTACGCTGAAGTGAATGAACTTTTTGGTGATCTGATAAAAGTAACTCCTAGTTCTAAAGTTGTGGGGGATATGGCTTTGTATTTGGTGAGTAATAATTTGACTGTTGAAGATGTGTTGGAGCGAGGAGATACAATTTCTTTTCCGCAATCGGTAAAAAGTTTTTTTAGAGGAGATTTAGGCCAGCCTGTTGGAGGGTTCCCTGAAAAATTACAAAGAATTATTTTAAAAGATGAAGAACCCTATACCAATCGACCGAATGCACATCTTGAACCGGTCAATTTTGAAAAAGAGTTCGCAGCTTTTAAAAGAAAATATCAAAAAGGGCGAACAAATGAATTGGATTTTACTGAATTTTTATCTTATAAATTATATCCAAAAGTTTGGGGAGATGCCCATCATCATTATTTAGAATATGGAAATATTACAAGAATTCCCACAGAAAATTTCTTCTATGGAATAAAGGAAGGAGAAGAAGTTATGATACAAATTGATGAAGGAAAAGTAATAAATATTGAATTATTATCTATTAATAAGCCAAACAGTGATGGTTATAGAACTGTATTTTTTAAAGTAAATGGACAATCCCGAAATATTAAGGTTTTGGATCAATCTCTTAATATCGAAATACACGAAAATGAAAAGATTGACACAGGAAATCCAAGCCAAATTGGGGCACCTTTACAAGGATTATTATCAAATATCATGGTGAAAAAAGGACAAAAAATTAAGAGAAATGAGCCTTTATTCATTATTGAAGCTATGAAGATGGAAACAACTGTTACAGCACCTGGTGATCTTACCATTGAAAAAATACATTTAAAAGCAGGTGAAATTGTAAATGCTGATGATTTGGTGATTACGGTTAATAGATGAAAGCAATAAGGCCTTAATAAGAAACATTATACTATGTCAAGTTTTATTAAAGGAAAGAAACTCAGTAAAATGTTTTACAATGAAGTTGTTAAGCTAATTTTACAAAAACATTTTCCTGATCTAAAATATGCTGCTGCTTTGATTGGATCCGGTTCTGAGGTTTTGGGATTTGATACAGAAAGATCTACAGATCATCATTGGGGGCCACGGGTTATATTGTTCTTAGAAGAAAACGATTATTCACTAAGAGGAGAGATTTCAAAAGTTTTTAGCGAAGAATTACCATCAAATTTTCATGGATATTCAACGCATTTTGGTGAGCCGGATCAAATTGGTGTTCAATTGCTTACAGATGCTAAAGAAGGACAATCTATCAATCATAGAGTAGAAATATTTACTGTAGAAGATTACTTTAAGGAATATCTTGGTGTCAACCCTTATAAAAAACTAACATCCAAAGACTGGCTTACTTTTTCAGAACAAAAGCTTAAAACCATAAAAAATGGGAATGTGTTTTATGATGTGATTGGGTTTAAGGATGTAAAAAAGAAATTTGATTATTATCCAAATGATGTTTGGCTCTTTTTACTTGCTTCTGAGTGGGAAAAGATTAGTCAGGAAGAGCCTTTTGTGGGAAGGAGTGGTGAAGTCGATGATGAGTTAGGTTCAATGATTATAGCTGCAAGATTGGTCAAGTCTGTAATGAACCTGTGTTTTATGATGGAAAAGGTGTATATACCTTACAGCAAATGGTTTGGCACAGCATTTTTAAAATTAAATTTAGCTAAAGAAATGACCCCTATTTTATCAAAAATTTTAGAGGCTAATAACTGGAAAGAAAGAGAGAAATATCTTTCAAAAGCCTATGAATTCGTAGCAGAAATGCATAACAATTTAAAAATAACAAAACCAGTTCATGCAAAGGTCTCCTATTTTCACGATCGTCCTTTTTATGTAATTCAGGGAGGGGATTTTGCCCAGGCTATCAAAGATCAAATAAATGATAAAACTATTTTGAAAATCAGATCGGATATTGGTTCTGTCAATCAAATTACAAATACAGTTGATCTATTAGAAAATAATCTTCTATTAAAAAGAATGAAGATACTATATGATTAAAGATTTTTAAGACTTGAAAGAGAGTTGGTGTCAATCTCTAAATAACGTTGACCGATTAATAATAATTTATTGTAGAATCGTTAAATTGTGTAACTGTGTAATCGGTAATAATATTTTTCTCGATTAAACGATTCAACAACGTACAAATCAAACTTCTTACTCTCGGCTACTAGCTTTATTGTCAATCTAATAGCTCCGTTAATTTTTTAAATTCTTTTTTAGGGTCTCTGTTTTGATATAAAATATTATAGACCGTATCAATTATTGGTGTTTTGGCTTCATTTTTTTGATTGATCTTATAAGCACTTTTTGTAGCGTAATAACCTTCGGCAACCATACTCATTTCAATCATAGCAGATTTAACTGTATATCCCTTTCCAATCATATTACCAAACATCCTGTTACGACTAAAAACCGAATAACCCGTTACTAAAAGATCTCCCAAGTATGCCGAATTATTGATATTCCGTTTCATACTGTGGATTTTTTTGATAAAACGTTTCATCTCCCTGATACTGTTTGACATCAAAACAGCCTGAAAGTTGTCTCCATAACCCAGTCCATGTGCAATACCAGCAGCAACAGCAAATATATTTTTTAACATTGCAGCATATTCTGTTCCTATAATATCATCAGATATCTTTGTTTTAATATAGCGACTGGATACGTCTTCGGCTAAACATCGGGCTTTATCTTCATCCTGACAAGCAATGGTTAAGTAAGATAATCTCTCCATAGCAACTTCTTCAGCATGACACGGACCGGTAATAACACCTATATTTTCATAGGGGACCTTTAAAATATCATGAAAATGTTCGCCAACTATCAATCCGGTCTCAGGCACGATTCCTTTAATAGCAGAGAAAATGATCTTTCCGTCAAGCGGAACAGTTATTTTATCCAGTTCACCTTTTAGGAAAGCTGATGGTATAGCAAAAATCAGGCAGTCTGCATAGCTGACTATTTCATTTATATCGTTTGATAACAAGAGTTTGTCTGGTTCTAATTCGGCCGAACTTAAATAATTAGGATTGTGACGGTTGATCTTAATATGTTCGGAAGCGTAGTTACTACGCATATACCAACCTATTTTATCTAAATTTTCAGAAAGCATTTTGACGATGGCAGTGGCCCAACTTCCACCACCAAAAACCGCTATTTTCTTGTTTTTATCCATAATTTACTTTGTATGCGTTAACAAAAGTACTGATTTTATCAAAAACCATAAAATTTAGGATTTGAATCTGATTTTGTTTAGCTTTGTATGTGTAATTAACTGACTAACATTAAATCTTTTAAGATGGCAAAAAAAGAATCCAACCAGGAAAAAGAAGTAAAAAAAACACCTGATAAAACGAAGAAGACTACAAAATCAACTAAAAAAACTACAACCGATGCTAAAAAGGCTTTAGATAATGTAGTGGAAGAAGCAGAAAAAATTGCTGATAAAGCAAAAAAGAGTACCAAAAAAAGTACTAAGAAAACTGCCAGTAAGGCTGAATCAAAGGCCGATGATTTTATGAAAAGTGCCAAAAAAGCAGCCAGGAAAGTAAAAGAGAAAGCAGAAGATGTTGTTGAGGATCTTGGTATAGATACAGATGATATAAAGGAAGATTTTAAAGAAGGAGCCGAAAAAATTAAAGATAAAACTAAAGAATTTGCTAAAGATATTGATGAAAGTACCAAAGGGTTTCAGGAAGAGGCTAAATCTACTGCCAGTGAATTTACAAAAGGAGCTCGAGGTGCTTATGAAGATTTAACAGCCAAACAGGAAAGTAAAAAGATTCTTGTTGGAATCCTGGCTTTGTTATTTGGTGCTTTTGGGATACATAAATTTTTATTAGGATACAACAGGGAAGGAGCTATAATGTTAGTAGCGACCCTGATTTTAGGTTTGCTTAGTTTCGGTATTTTGGCCTGGTTTGTTGGGTTGATAGGGTTTATTGAAGGAATTATTTACTTAACAAAATCTGATAAAGAGTTCTATCAAACTTACCAGGTGAATAAAAAACCTTGGTTTTAATATATGGAAATAGTAGATGAAAGTGGCAATGCTTTACCACAGCCACAACCACAGGAAAATAAAAAACTTATAGCAGGAATCTTTGCGATCCTGTTAGGTCCTTTAGGAATACATAAATTTATTTTAGGTTACCAAAAAGAAGGAATTATTATGCTTCTGGTTTCTGTTTTAACCTGTGGAATAGGCGCAGGAATAACTGGTTTGATAGGTTTGATAGAAGGAATTATCTACCTTACCAAAACCGATGAAGAATTTTACCAAATGTATCAGGTACAACAGAAAACATGGTTCTAAAGATGCAATATTATTCGAATAGTTGTCATTCCCGCGAAAGCGGGATTTTTTTTCATTTCATTACATCTATTAATTATATTTGCAAAAAAATAAATTAGTACTTTGGCTATTATCCTAAATATTGAAACTTCAACGAAGAACTGCTCCGTAAGTATAGCTGAAAACGGAAATATTTTAGCAATAAAAGAGTTGAATGAAGGTAAATTCTCTCACGCCGAAAAGTTACACCCTTTTGTTGAAGAGGTGCTTCAGGAGGCAGAAGTAGAAATTGAAAAACTGGATGCTATAGCTGTAAGTAAAGGCCCCGGTTCTTATACAGGTTTGCGAATTGGAGTCTCTGCAGCAAAAGGTTTGTGTTATGCTCTCGAAAGACCATTAATTGCACTATCAACTTTAAAAGTTCTTGCTACAGCTATTAGTGTTGCAAAAGATGAATTTATTATTCCCCTTCTCGATGCCAGAAGGATGGAGGTATATTGTGCTGTTTTTGACGATAATTACCATCAGCTTCAGGATACGCAAGCGAAGATCATTGATGAAAATTCATTTTCAGAGTTTTTGGATAAAGGAAAAGTACATTTTTTAGGAGATGGCGCTGCAAAATGCCAAGAGGTAATAAAACATAAAAATGCGGTATTTGTAGAAGATCATTTTCCTTCTGCAAGGGAGATGGGAAAACTTTCTTTTGAAAAATATCAAAATGATGAATTTGTAGATCTGGCCTATTTCGAACCTTTTTACTTGAAAGATTTCATTGCAGGAATCCCAAAAAAGTTATTTTGATGAATTCCAAATTTATTTGTGATAAGGAATATACCGGAGAAGATTTTATTAAGAACTCTTTAGAAATAGCCGATTACGAAAATTGTACATTCTCAAACTGTAATTTTTCAAACACAGATCTTTCTAACAATAGTTTTGTAGAGTGCATTTTTGTTAATTGTGACTTTAGTAATGCAGGCTTAAAACAAACTTCTTTTAGGGAAGTCAAATTCAAGAACTGTAAATTATTGGGTTTAAGATTTGATGAATGTGATGTTTTTTTATTATCATTTCAATTTGAGGAGTGTAACTTGAATTTCTCATCATTTTATCAATTGAATATTCAAAAAACAATTTTTGATGGTTGTAAATTACAAGAAGTAGATTTTGTAGGAACGGATTTATCAGATGCTATTTTTTCTAATAGCGATTTAAATAAAGCTGTTTTTGAAAACACAAATCTTGAAAAGGCCGATTTTAGATCTTCGTATAATTATTCTTTTGATCCTGAATCAAATAGGGTCACAAAAGCAAAATTTTCAAAAGAAGAAGTAATAGGGTTGCTGTATAAATACAACATTGAGATCGATTAATTTATTTTCTCATAACTAACAAAACTATAATCATATTTATTTTTTTCATCTGCTTTATAATCCTGACGTGAAGTTTCTTTCCATACAGATTTATCTATTTCAGGAAAAAAAGCATCTGCTTCAAATTTATGATGAATAAAGGTGAGATCTAGTTTATCGGCTACGGCCATTGCCTGTTTGTAGATTTCAGCTCCCCCAAGTATGTATGGATCTTTGTCAGCTCTAGCTAATTCAATTGCTTCGTCAAGCGAATTTGCCGTAAGGCAACCTTCTACATGATAATCATTTTTGCGAGTGATGATAATTGTAGTACGGTTTGGCAGAGGTTTGCCTAAAGAATCAAATGTTTTTCGCCCCATGATCACATGATGACCAGATGTAACTTTTTTAAACCTTTTCAGGTCGGCAGGTAAATGCCAGATTAACTGGTTATCTTTTCCTAAGGCATTGTTTTCGGCTATAGCAGCAATTATTGTAAGCATAGATTCAATTTTAGTGGCAAAAATTTAATGTGAGGGGGTGAAAAGAAGAGATGTAATGTTAAATATTCTCTTCTATCTGTTCTGATTTTGATGGCTTAGAAAGAATACCTTTTTTTTCTAATTTCTTCTCTAATTTTTCTGCTTTAATATCGTGTTTGGCAAGCAGTTTTTCTGTTTCTGTACGTTCCCATTCTTCTCCAAAAAAAGGTTTGAATACGAAAACCCTTAAAGTGTGAATAATCAAAAAAAACAACCAGCCGAAAATAGCCCAAACAAACCAATCGTGCTCAGGAACAATATTTAAGAATTTGTTCAAAATAACGAAAAATACTGATCCTATTAAAAATAAAACAAAATGATAATACAATCCTCGTTTTTTCTTAGTTCTTTTCCTTGCTTTCTCGTAGAGTTGGTGTTGGTCTGTTGGTTTCAATATTTAAAATTTAATTACATGTCTTTAACCCATTCTTTGATATAATCGGTAAAATCCTCGGCATCATTATTTTCATCCGATTTATTGTCACTTAAAAAAGGTGTTCTTTCTTTAGAGATTACATGATAGGATTGGATCAAGTCGTGAATTTTACCCAAAGTATTTACATCATCTATCTGCGTTAATTTTTGAATTATACTGTTTTTTAGTTGTAGTGCATTCATTTTTAATTAGTTATATTTTTTTAAACAGAAACAGCACCCTTAATATGTGGGTGCGGATTATAACCTGCTAAGGTAAAATCTTTATAGGTAAAATCAAAGATATTTTTAATGTTTGGATTGATTTCCATTGTAGGGAGTTCCTTAGGTTCCCGGGAGAGTTGCAATTCTATTTGTTCCTTATGATTGCTGTAAACGTGGGCATCACCGAAAGTGTGTACAAAATCACCATACCCCAAGCCTGTGACCTGTGCTATCATCATGGTTAAAAGTGCATAAGAAGCAATGTTAAAAGGTACTCCTAAAAAGATATCTGCACTTCGTTGGTATAGCTGGCAGGATAATTTTCCATCAGCTACATAAAACTGGAAAAATGCATGACAGGGTGGCAAAGCAGCTTTGCTATTTGCAACATTTTCTGAAAAAGAAACAGAAGTGTTGGGCATTACACTTGGATTCCATGCCGAAACCATCATTCTTCTGCTATCAGGGTTGTTTTTAATCATTTCGATCACTTCCGAGATCTGGTCAATACCGTCTCCGTTCCAATTTCTCCATTGGTATCCGTAGATCGGGCCCAAATCACCATTTTCATTTGCCCAGGCGTCCCAGATTCTTACCCCATTCTCTTTTAAATAAGCAATATTTGTTTCGCCTTTTAAAAACCATAATAACTCATGAATAATTGACTTTAAGTGTAGTTTTTTTGTGGTTACCATTGGGAAACCTTCGCTTAAATCAAATCGCATCTGGTAGCCAAAAACACTTGTAGTACCTGTTCCGGTTCTGTCAGTTTTGGTAATACCATTTTCTTTAACATGTTTAATTAGATCTAAATATTGCTTCATTTTTGTAGTGCTGATAAATTTTAGTTTTCAAAAATAAATAAAACATGATGTCTTATTTATTTTTGAGGAAATTAATATGAACAATTTTTGTTAATAAGGTCAGAGAATTCCAATTAACTAAAAAATCTAATACAGCTTACTGCTGCTGCAAACTGCAAACTAAAGATTAGCCCAGGATCATACCTGCGATAGTTGCAGAAAGCAAAGAAGCTATAGATCCTCCAAGCAGGGCTTTCATACCAAATTCCGATAAAGTTTTTCTTTGATTCGGTGCTAAGGAACCGATTCCTCCAATTTGAATTCCTATTGAAGCAAAATTGGCAAAACCACAAAGCATATAGGTTGCCATGATTACAGATTTTTGATAATGAAAGTGTAAAGGGTTAGCCACATCTTTTAATTCAGCCAATTGAATGTATCCTACAAATTCACTGGCGGCAAGCTTTATTCCAAGTAATTGCCCCATCATCATAATATCTTCTTTAGCAACTCCAATTAACCACATTAGAGGAGCGAAGATGGAACCGAGAATGGTTTCCAGAGAAAATTGTTCATACATGGTGTTATCTGCAATCCACTGGTTGAGGTGGGTCCACGATCCAATTTTACCGAGAATTCCGTTTAGCATTGCGATAATTGCAACAAATACCAAGAGCATTGCACCAACATTTGCAGCCAGTTTTAGGCCTTCTGTAGTACCATTTGCAATTGCATCCAAAATATTGGAACCAATTTTATCATGAGTTACTTCAATTTCACTATTGAAAGATTCTGTTTGTGGGTAAAGCATTTTTGAAATAACAATTGCTCCCGGTGCAGCCATTACAGATGCTGCCAGAAGGTGTTTTGCATAAACCAAGCGCAATGCAGGGTCATCACCGCCTAAAAACCCGATATAGGCAGCCAAAACCCCTCCGGCAACGGTTGCCATTCCACCGATCATAACCAAGAGGATTTCAGATCTGTTCATTTTTTCAAGGTATGCCTTGATCATCAAGGGAGATTCGGTTTGTCCCAGAAAAATATTTCCGGCAACGGATAACCCTTCAGCTCCTGAAATGTGCATGAGTTTAGTCAAAATCCAGGCCAAACCTTTTACAATTACCTGAATTACACCGAGATAAAATAGCAAGGATGTTAATGCCGAGAAGAATATAATGGTCGGTAATATTTGAAAAACAAAAATAAATCCATAGGTCTCAATATTCATTAACCCGCCAAATAAAAATTCACTACCTGCCCTGGTATAATCTAAGATCGCAATAAAAATATCTCCCACAAATTCAAAAATTGCCCTTACAAACGGTACTTTTAAAACTCCGATTGCCAATATGAGTTGGGCGGATAAACCAATTCCTACGGTTTTCCAGTCAATGTGTTTACGATTCGAACTGAAAATGTATGCAATAATCAATAGGACTATCATTCCTAAAACACCTCTCCATAAGGAATTGATACTAAAACCCTGGCTTGGTAAGATCTGTTGTGTTGTTTCCTGGGCTTGGCTGCTAAATGAGCTTAGAAAAGCAAGTGTAATCAGTAAATATTTTTGCATGTAGTTGGTTATTTTCTTTTTGATATTTCATCTCTTATTTTTGCAGCCAATTCGTAGTCTTCATCAGCAACAGCTTTTTCCAGCTCTTTTTTTAATTGCTCTAAACTCTCACTTTGAAATGAGGCTTCTTCTTCCAATTCATCTTTTTCAATATCGGCGACCAAATCCTCCATTTTAAATTTGGATTGTTCCAGTTTTGTCTGGTCAGTTATTTTTAAGATGATACCCGCTTTATCCAAAATATTTTCAAAAGTAAAAATGGGAGCATTAAAGCGAATAGCCAGAGCAATAGCATCGGACGTTCTTGCATCAATGATCTCTTCAACTTTATCAAATTCACAGATCAGGCTCGAATAAAAAACGCCATCTACCAATTTATGGATAATCACTTGTTTGATAATGATATTAAACCTATCGGCAAAACTTTTAAAAAGATCATGGGTTAAAGGTCTCGGTGGTTTTATCTCTTTTTCTAGAGCAATCGCAATAGATTGCGCCTCAAAAGCACCGATAATTATAGGTAAAGTACGTTCGCCTTCCACTTCGCTTAAAACCAAAGCATAGGCGCCGCTTTGTGTCTGACTATAGGAAATTCCTTTTATGTTTAACTTAACTAAACTCAAAATAAATGATAATTTTTTCGAAATACGAATTTATTAATAAAAATTCAAAAAGGCTGTTAAAATTTTAGGTAATTTAAAACCAAAAATCTTAACAGCCTTTTGAAAAATTCAATTAGCGAAAAAATAATAATTTGAAGATGTTTTTATTGATTCGCTTTAAATTCTTTTAATTTTTCAGTCAGTTTAGGAACTACTTCAAAAGCATCCCCAACAATACCGTAGTCTGCAGCTTTAAAAAATGGAGCTTCAGGATCTGTGTTTATTACAACCTTAACTTTTGAAGAATTCACACCTGCTAAATGTTGAATGGCACCCGAAATACCCAATGCAACATATAAATTGGAAGATACGGGTTTACCTGTTTGTCCAACGTGTTCACTATGAGGCCTCCATCCAAGATCGGATACAGGTTTTGAACAAGCGGTTGCGGCGCCTAAGACATCTGCCAGTTCTTCAAGCATACCCCAGTTATCAGGACCTTTTAAACCTCTGCCTCCTGAAACAACGATATCTGCATCAGCAATGGTAACTTTACCTGTTGCTCTTTCCACAGATTTAGAAGTGATCTTAAAATCATCATCTGATAGGGTAGGAGCAAAATCTTCTTCAGTTGCGCTTACAGAATTTTCTATCAGTCCGAATGAATTTTTAGATAATCCAATAACTTTATTGGCTGTTTTGATCTCGGTATTATTAAATGCTTTTGATGAAAAAGCTTTTCGTTTGATCACAAACGGACTAACAGAACTAGGTAGTTCAACTGCATTGGAAGCATAGCCGGCTTCCAGATTGACAGCTGCCATAGGTGCAAGGTAAATTCCGTTACTGCTGGCATCAATAATGACAATATCAGCATCTTCTTTTTCTGCAGCTTGCTTAATTACATCAGCGTAAGCTTTTGCATTAAAATCTTTTAACTGATCGTTATTTACTTTTAATATTTTTTCAGCTCCGTAATTTGCTAATTCCGAAACATTATTGGCGTTAATTGTTAACACAACCAAATTGGTTTGTGTCATCTCAGCTACTTTTTTTCCGTAAGAAGTAACTTCGAATGCATTTTTCTTAAATTTTCCTTCCGAGTTGTCGGCAAAAACTAAAACAGACATATTTTTTTATTTTTTACTCTGAACCTGTCTGCCGGTGGGCGGCTTGATTCAGAGCCTATTAATATTTTATTTTACTGTGGCTAAATTACTTTAGCCTCGTTGTGAAGTAAGTCTACTAATTCATCTAAATTTTCTGCATCTACCATTCTACAAGCCGATTTAGGTACAGGTTTTTCAAAATTAATACTGGCAGTAGCAGCTTCGGCATCAACCGGTTCAACAACTTGTAAAGGTTTTTTACGTGCCATCATAATTCCACGCATATTTGGAATTCTAAGGTCTTTATCTTCCACCAATCCTTTTTGTCCGCCAATTAGTAAAGGCAGTTCAGTGGCAACAATTTCTTTACCCCCATCAATTTCGCGGGTAACTGTAGCCTGATTACCATCAACTTCAATTCCAATACAAGCATTTACAAAATTATAATCAATTAGTGATGCTGTCATACCCGGAACCATTCCTCCATTATAATCAAGCGATTCTCTTCCTGCCATTACCAAATCATAACCGCCATCTTTAATTACTTCTGCCAATTGTTTTGCAACAAAAAAACCATCGGTTGGTACCGCATTTACTCTAATTGCATCGTCGGCTCCAATCGCAAGCGCTTTTCTTAAAGTTGGTTCAGAACCTGCTTCCCCAACGTTAATAACAGTTATACTGGCTCCTTGTTTTTCTTTAAACCACATAGCTCTTGTGAGAATAAATTCATCATGCGGGTTGATAACATACTGAACTCCGTTAGAGTCAAACTTCGAGTTGTCATCTGTAAAATTAATTTTGGAAGTCGTGTCAGGAACATGACTTATGCATACTAATATTTTCATTTTTATATATACTTAAAAATTCAATTATTTAAATTTGATTTGCAAGTTATAATTTTTTTTCCGAAAAATACTATGCATGCATAATAAAATTATATTTATTTTGAATATTTGTATTAATTCGTACGCATTACAATAAAAATATCAAATAGAACATGAAATTTGTTATGTAAAGAAAAAAATGAGTAATTTTGCAAATCCTAAAAAAACCAAAAAAAATGAAAGTAATTCAATTTAGAGAAGCTATAGCAGAAGCGATGAGTGAAGAGATGCGCAGGGATGAATCTGTATATTTATTAGGTGAAGAAGTTGCCGAATACAATGGTGCATACAAAGCGTCAAAAGGAATGTTGGATGAATTTGGATCTAAACGTGTAATTGATACTCCAATTGCCGAATTAGGATTTTCGGGAATTGCTGTTGGTTCTGCAATGAATGGAAACAGGCCGATTGTTGAATATATGACTTTCAATTTTTCATTGGTTGGGATTGATCAGATCATCAATAATGCTGCAAAGATGCGCCAAATGTCAGGCGGTCAGTTTAATATTCCAATTGTTTTTAGAGGTCCGACAGGTTCTGCTGGGCAATTGGCAGCAACGCATTCACAATCTTTTGAAAACTGGTATGCCAACACACCGGGATTAAAAGTGATAGTTCCTTCTAATCCATATGATGCAAAAGGACTATTGAAAGCTGCAATTAGGGATGATGACCCTGTAATTTTTATGGAGTCTGAACAAATGTACGGTGATAAAGGTGAAGTACCTGAGGGAGAATATATTTTACCAATTGGCGTAGCTGATATTAAAAGAGAAGGAACAGATGTTACCATAGTTTCATTTGGGAAAATAATGAAAGAAGCAATTAAAGCTGCTGATATTTTACAAGAACAGGGAATCTCTGCTGAAGTCATTGATCTTAGAACAGTACGGCCATTGGATTTTGATACCGTTTTTAATTCTGTTAAGAAAACCAACAGACTTGTGATTTTAGAGGAAGCATGGCCTTTTGCGAGTATCTCCAGTGAAATTGCTTTCCAGGTACAGGAAAAAATATTTGATTATTTAGATGCTCCAATTCAGCGGATTACCACAGAAGATACACCTGCTCCATTTTCACCTGTTTTGTTGGAAGAATGGTTACCGAATGCAAATGATGTAGTTGAAGCTGTAAAAAAAGTTTTGTAGGTTTCTTAAATCCATTATAAAGTATTTAATTTGAAAAGCTACCTTTAAAGGTGGCTTTTTTGTTTATAGAAAGTGTCGATGAAAAAAATTATTTACATTGATTATAAATAGTTATATTTGTTGCTTAAAATAAGGAAGCTCGTTAAGCTGTTAATTTATTTACGATATAAATATGGGGGGAAGTATCGCTGAAAATATTTTCATAGATTATGAAATAGAACCTGGATTCAGGATATTAAAAATTCAAAATAAGGAAAATATTATTCAAGAGTATAATAAGGATTGTACATCAAATATAATTCAATTACATTTTGGTTTAAGAAACTCGGCAAAATTATTATTTAACCAAGGCAGATATGGTATTGATATAAATGAAAATAAATCGCTGTTGCTTTATAATCCTCAAAAAAACCTGCCAATACAATTAGCTGTTGAACCAAATGGGAAAGTTATTGTTCTATTAATTTCTATTGAAATTTTTCATTCATTCTTTACCCAGGAAGCCGGGTTGATCCATTTTTTGAATGATGAAAACAGTGAAAAGAAATATTATTCTGATAAAGATCTGAGTCCAAATGAGATTGTTGTCATAAACCAGATGTTTCATTACGGGTTACACTCTTCTTTGGAAAAATTGTATACTAAAGGAAAGATATTTGAGTTGTTGAGTTTGTACTTTCACAGAAATGATAATGATGGCATTCAAAACTGTCCGTTTTTAGAAGATGAAAAAAATGTTGAAAAAATAAAACTTGCAAAAGAGATTTTAATTAAAAATTTAACAAACCCACCAACTTTAGCCGGTTTGTCTGATCAGGTAAATTTGCCAATTCAACATTTGAAGGATGGATTTAGGCATATTTACGGTGAAACTGCCTTTACTTTTTTGTTTAATTATAAGATGGAGTACGCTCGAAAATTACTTTCTTCAAAAAAATATAATGTTGCTGAAACCAGTTTTGAAGTTGGTTATAGTACTGCTAGTCATTTTATTGCGGCTTTTAAAAAGAAATATGGTGCTACACCAAAAAAATATTTAAACAGTTTAGGGTCTTAATTATTAAAACTAAAACAATATTTTTGTAAAAAATTAGTTTTCCTTTCAGTTAGATGGAAGGATTTTTTATTGTTTAAATATGACAAAAAAACTACTAATCTTAATAATACTTATCTTATCTTCTTTTAGCTTGCTTTCCCAAGTGAAAGTGGGTGGATATATCGTTGGTGAGGATGATAATCCTATACCGTTTGCTAATGTAATTTTTAAAGGCTCTACCATTGGAACCATTACGGATGAAAATGGAAAATTCTATTTACAATCGGATACTTTCTATAAACAACTTGAAATCTCTTTTTTGGGGTTTAAAACCGAAGTTGTAGAACTTCAGAAAAGTATCTATGATCTCAAAGTTATCTTAACGGAAGATACGGGAACATTAAAAGAGGTAAAAGTATATTCAGGAAGGATAAAAAATAAAGGAAATCCTGCAGTTTCCGTCTTAAAGAAAATATGGGCAAAAAAACGGCAAAACGGATTGTATTTATATGACAGTTATGAGTATGATAAATATGAAAAGATCGAATTTCAACTTAATAATGTAGATGAGAAACTTAGAAGTAATCGTGTATTTAAAGGAATGGAATTTGTGTTTGATCAGGTGGATACTTCTGCTATAACAGGAAAATCTTATCTTCCAATCTTTATCAATGAATCGGTTTATAATACTTACGGTAAGAATACAGTTCCCAAAAAAATAAATGAAAAATTAGTAGCTAATAAAAATTCCGGTTTTTCAGATAATCAAGGACTTATTGCATTTATCAAGCAATTGTATGTGGATTTTGATATCTATGACAATTATATAAGATTCTTTGATAAGAGTTTTGCAAGTCCGCTTTCAAAATTAGGGCCGCAGGTTTATAATTATGCTTTAACAGACACTGCATACATTGATAATAAGTTGTGTTATAATATTATGTTTTATCCTCGCCGTAAAAATGAACTTACTTTTAAAGGTGATTTTTGGGTAAATGACACGACTTTTGCGGTAAAAGAAATACAAATGCATGCAACCAGAAGTGCAAACATTAACTGGATAAAAGAAATTTATATTGAACAGGAATTCGACGTAGTAAATGATAGTGTTTTCTTATTGAAAAGAGATCATTTTATGAGTGACTTTTCACTCAATAAAAAAGATAAGACAAAAGGAGTCTATGGTAAGAGAACCACACTTTATGATAACCATGTTTTTGACCTGAAACGGCCTGATGAATTTTACAGACCTGATGTGAAAGAAGATAAAGAAATTTATCATCAAACGGAAACGTTTTGGACTAATAACAGGCAGGAAAGACTAAGTAAAGATGAGGTTGGGATATATGAAATGTTGGATACCCTGCAAACAGTGAGGCGTTTTAAAGATTTAACATCAGCAGCCGAGATTTTAACTTCAGGTTATTGGAATATTGCTCACGGATTTGATTGGGGGCCATTATATTCGACAATAGGATTAAATGAAATTGAAGGTTTAAAATTAAGATTAGGAGGAAGGACTTATTTTTCTCAATCGGATACCTGGAGGTTGAAAGGATATCTCGCTTATGGATTTAAAGATGATAAATTTAAATATGGAATCGAAGGAAGATGGTTGGTGGAAAAAAGAAATAGATTAATCCTGTCTTTTGGAAATAGGAGAGATATCGAACAATCGGCTGTGAGTTTAACTACTTCAAATGATGTTTTAGACAAGAGTTTTGCATCCACATCATTTTTTACCAGGGGTGATAATACCAAACTGTCTAATATCAATATTACCAACGCCAAAGTCTCAATCGAACCTGTAAAAAATTTAGAACTAAGATTAGGTACTACTTTTAAAACGCTAAAATCTGCTGATCATAATTTGTTTAATGCAGATTATTATGATGAAAATGGAAATACCCAATCTGTTGTAAAACAATCAGATGTTACATTGGCTCTACAGTATACACCAAAGCGTAAACCCTGGGGATTGGGTGTGGATAGAGGAGTGAGTAATGAGGGGCGTTTCCCTGTACTCTATTTTAGTTATTCCAAAGGATTTAAAGATATTTTTAATAGTAGTTTTGATTATCATAAATTTCAATTCTATTACGAGCAACCATTTCAGTTAGGCCTTTTAGGGAAATCAAAATCATATATTGAGATCGGTAAAACAGTGAATCCTGCACCCCTATTATTACTGAATGTAGTTCCCGGAAACCAGACTTACGCAATGTCTAAAAGAATTTTTGATCTGTTGGATTATTATGAATTTGTGACCGATCAATATGCTTCTTTTCACTTCGAACATAACTTTAATGGAAGATTGTTTTCAAAAATTCCTGTACTCAGAAAATTACAACTTCGGGAAATTGTTGGGGTAAGAGGAGTTGTTGGATCAATTTCTGATGAAAATATTGCGATAAATGCATCTGATGTAACTTATACTGCCCCGGAAAAGATGTATTGGGAATACCATGTTGGAGTAGGTAATATCTTTAAGCTTATCAGAATTGATTATGTGATGAGGGGAAATTACCGATATTTACCAAATGCAACAAAATCTGCTTTAAAAATTGGGGTTGGCTTCAATTTTTAGAATATCAACAATTGTTGATCGTCAATTTTGCCCGATAAGAATTCTCGGGGGAGACTATTATACATTCATTAGTTGACAGCAGTTTTCTTTCTATAATATTTTTTTAGCTAATAAGATGTAACCTAAGTCACTGATATATTGGTAAATTTTATGTCATTTTGTCCTCGAAAAATTATGGCACGTATTTTGCCATGTAGCTGTAGAAGATTTAAATAATTAATTAAAATTATATTGAAATGACAGAAATGTTAACTAAAGAAACCTTTTTAAAGAAAGTTTTCAATTACGAAGTAAATAAGGAGTGGAAGTTTGAAGGAGATAAACCTTGTATTATTGATTTTTATGCTGATTGGTGTGGGCCATGTAAGATGGTAGCTCCGGTTTTAGAAGAATTATCTAATGAATACGAAGGGAAAGTAGATATTTATAAAATTGATACTGAAGTAGAACAAGAGCTTGCAGCAGCATTTGGAATTAGAAGTATACCTTCTATGTTATTCTGTCCTGCAGATGGAGAGCCACAAATGGCTCAGGGAGCTTTACCAAAACACAATTTAGAGCAAGTTATTGCTGATGTGTTAAAAGTAGAGAAATAAGAGGGAGGATTGCTGAAGGAAAAAATAAAAAAAGCTCGTCATTTGACGAGCTTTTTTATTTTTTAAAAAGTTTTAAAGTCGAATGTCGAAAGTTTAAAAGATAAAGAATTTCGACTTTCAGGTGTCAGATATATATTTAAACTAAATTATTAGCCATTAAATACTCAGCAATTTGAATGGTATTTGTAGCAGCACCTTTGCGTAAATTATCACTTACCACCCACATATTTAAGGTTTTCGCTTGTGATTCATCACGACGGAGCCTTCCGACAAAAACATCATCCTTACCTTCGGCATAAATTGGCATAGGGTAAGTGTTTGTATCAATATTATCTTTTAAAACAACTCCATCAGCTTCGTGTAATATTTTTCTTACTTCTGTTATGTCAAATTCATTTTCAAACTCGATATTAATACTTTCAGAATGGCCACCCACGACAGGAATACGGACTGCAGTTGCTGTAACAGCAATGCTGTCATCGTTGAATATTTTTTTGGTTTCTTTTACCAGTTTCATTTCTTCTTTGGTGTAGCCGTTTTCTTCAAATACATCACAGTGAGGTAAGGCATTTCTGTGAATTGGATAAGGATAGGCCATTTCGCCTTTTATACCTTTGTATTCATTTTCTAATTGCTGGACAGCTTTTACCCCTGTTCCGGTTATAGATTGGTAAGTAGAGATCACCAAACGTTTGATCTTATATTTTTCATGAAGTGGTGCAAGCGCAATCACCATTTGAATTGTTGAGCAGTTTGGGTTGGCAATAATTTTATCCTCCCTGGATAACTCACCTGCATTAATTTCAGGTACAATTAATTTCTTATCTGGATCCATACGCCATGCAGACGAATTATCAACAACGGTTGTTCCGGCTTCTGCAAATTTTGGTGCCCAATCCAGTGATGTGGCTCCGCCAGCAGAAAAAACAGCTATATCCGGTTTTTGATCTACTGCATCCTGCAAGCCAATAACCGTATAATCTTTTCCTTTAAAAGTAATGGTTTTTCCTACAGATCTTTCTGATGCAACAACCAATAACTCAGTAATTGGAAAATTTCTTTCTTCCAATACTTCTAACATAACATTTCCTACCATTCCGGTAGCACCTACAACTGCTAATTTCATTTTCTAATCAATTTTATTGTATAATTTTTGAAGCTGCAAAGATTATAAAATATTTTTCAGATATACATCACAAAAATTGATATTAATTGTTAAATATTTATGTTTTTTTAGATAATATTATTTATTTAAAAATTTAAACAAGAAAATATTAAGAATTTAAGTCTTGTGTTTTTTATATCAAAATAATCGTATTTTTGCAGCTCTTTAAAAATGATGAACTTAGATGGGAAATTCAGTTAAAAAAGTAATGCAAAAGATTGAATTAATGGCTCCGGCAGGCAATTTTGAATCTCTGCAAGCAGCTTTGGATAATGGTGCCGATTCCGTTTACTTTGGTGTGGAACAGTTGAATATGCGGGCAAGAGCTTCCATTAATTTTACGATTGATGACCTGCCTGAAATTTCCAGAAGGTGTAAAGAAAAAAATGTCAGAACCTATCTTACATTAAATACCATTATCTATGATCATGATTTAACCATCATCAAAACTTTGATAAACCAGGCAAAAGAAGCCGATATTACTGCAATAATTGCTATGGATCAGGCTGTAATAGCCATGGCGAGAAGTGTTGGAATGGAAGTGCATATCTCTACGCAAATCAATATTACAAACATAGAAACTTTAAAATTCTATGCCATGTTTGCAGATACTATTGTGCTGAGCAGGGAGTTGAGTTTACGTCAGGTTAAAAAAATAACCGAGCAAATAGAAAAAGAGGATGTAAGAGGCCCTTCCGGGAGGTTAGTTGAAATTGAAATTTTTGGTCACGGGGCATTATGTATGGCAGTTTCAGGAAAATGTTATATGAGTTTACACACTTTTAATTCGAGTGCCAATCGAGGTGCCTGTAAACAAAATTGCCGAAAAAAATACACTGTTATAGATCAGGAAACCGGTATAGAAATGGAAATTGATAATGAGTATATCATGTCGCCAAAAGATTTATGTACCATCGATATTTTAGATCAGGTTGCTGATGCAGGAGTTAAGGTTTTAAAATTAGAAGGAAGGGGTAGAGCCCCTGAATATGTTGCGAAGGTGACAAAATCCTATCGGGAAGCAATCGATAGTATAGCTGAAGGAAACTATAGTAAAGAAAAAGTAGAAAACTGGCTTACTGAATTAAAGAAAGTATATAATCGTGGTTTTTGGAATGGTTATTATCTTGGACAAAAATTGGGAGAATGGAGTGACGGATCAGGTTCTCATGCAACCCAGAAAAAGGTCTATATCGGTAAGGGGATGCATTACTTCCCAAAAGCAAAAATTGGAGAATTTAAATTAGAAGCTTTTGATCTTAAAATTGGAGACACAATTTTAATTACCGGCCCAACTACCGGGGCGCAAGAAATGGAAGTATCACAGATGTTTGTCAATGATAAAAATGGAGATAAGGCCCAGCGAGGAGATTCTATTACAATCCCCTTGGACTTTAGAATCCGCCCCAGCGATAAATTGTATAAGATTGTTTTAGAAGAGAATAAAGCTGATGTTAGTTAATTTTTGATAAATGAAAGTTTATTC
>JBDLIB010000010.1:0-33491 GCA_039715085.1 Bacteroidota bacterium
AACTTACTCTTCTGAAAAAATTGACAAATACAATTCTTCTCAAATAAGAATAGCAATTTGGAAAACTTCGCTCGAAAATATTAAAGAAGCTCCAATTTTTGGTTATGGTATCGGTGATGTAAAGTCCGTTTTAAATGAGAGCTATAAAAGTAATTTCCCCCTATTATTAGAAAAAAATTACAATTCTCACAACCAATATTTTGGTATCTGGCTAAGTACCGGTATAATAGGCTTACTGTTGTTTTTCTATTTTCTTTCTTTTAATTATAAACTAGCAATAGATTCTAAAGATTATTTATTCCTGGCTATTTTAATCTTTTTTAGTTTAAACTTCCTTACTGAAAACATCTTGGAAAGACAAACCGGTGCTATGTTGTTTTTCTTCTTAATTAATTTGTTTGGATTTTACAATTATAAAAAATTATTAAGGCTTAAACTTTAGGAATTTTTAACTAAATTCGCACCCTCTCCGTAAAAAAAATTGCTAGTATTAAATGGACAAAGGTTATAGTAAATATATAAGACCGTTATCGGTTTTATTAGACTTATTAATTCTAAATTTATCACTGCATTTCATGGTGTTTGAGCTAGGTTATATGACCGATGCAACAAAAGAATTGCGTTTCCTTTTTGTAGCAAATATTGGTTGGTTAATGTTGGCATATACTCTTAAACTTTATAAAGTATTTCGCTATACTCGTTTGCTAAGGATTATTCGTAGTTTGTTTAATCAAATTTTTATTTTCTTCCTTTTATTTTCTTCACTTTTTTCCTGGTCATATTTACTTTTAGACAAACAGGGAATCTTAAATTTTTTTATCGTTTTCTCAAGTATCTTGATTTTAGCCCGATTATTTATCTATTTTGGCTTACGAAACTATAGAAGTATAGGTGGAAATTATAGAAAAGTTATAATAATTGGCCATCAAGAGAATTCAATTTTATTGCATAAATTTTTTAAACAAAAATCAGAATTTGGATATCAATTCTTAGGTTTTTTCTCTGATAAATCAAAAGATAAAAAAAATATCAAAGGTAAAATTAGTGATGTCAAAGAATTTGTTTTACAAAATGAAGTAGATGAAATCTATTGTACTGTAGGAGAGTTAAATAAAAAAGATCTAAGGTGTCTAATTGATTTTGCAGAAAATAATTTGAAAATTATAAAATTTATACCCGATTCAAAAGGTATCTACGGAAAAAGCTTTGTTCTTCAATATTACGATTTTCTTCCAATATTAGCCTTAAGAGAAAATCCTTTTGAAGATTCTGTTATTAAATGGTCTAAAAGAATATTTGATATCATATTTTCATCTCTGGTTACTGTATTTATCCTGTCATGGTTAGTTCCAATTTTAGGTTTTTTTATTAAACAAGAATCTAAGGGGCCAATATTCTTTAAACAAAAAAGAAATGGGCTTGACAACAAAGAGTTTGGAGTTTATAAATTTCGATCTATGGGAGTGAATAAGCAAGCAGATGATATTCAAGCAAAAAGAAATGACCCCAGAGTAACTAAGATTGGTTCATTTATTCGAAAAAGCAGTATTGATGAGTTGCCTCAGTTTATAAATGTTTTTAAAGGTGAAATGTCCGTTGTTGGTCCTCGCCCTCACATGGTAAGCCAAACTAATTACTATTCAGAAAAAATTGACAAATACATGGTTCGTCATATTGTAAAGCCCGGAATTACAGGTTTATCTCAAGTGAGAGGGTTTAGAGGTGAGACAGAAACTATAGAACAAATGCGTTCCAGATCAAGAATTGACAGATTTTATATAGAGAATTGGTCAATGTTTTTAGACTTTAAAATAGTAGTTCAAACTATTTTTAATGCTATTAAAGGTGAAAAGAATGCTTATTAATCCTATAATATAAACTCATTTTTTAATTAATGTAATGTCTCTAACAATTATTTTATATTTGCAGGAGTCATTATATGAAAAAACGCTACTCCATATATATAAAGCCCATTTCAATTATAGCCAACTTAGCTATATTAAATAGCTTTTTGCATTTATTTTTAGGAGAGGGATATACTGGTTTCTGGCATGTAACTTATACAAATTTAAGCTGGTTGGTTATTTCCTACTATCTTAATTTTTATAATTTCAGGAGATATAATAAATACGTAGATGTTATTTCAAGGCTATTTATGCAGTTTGTTATTTTCACCTTTGTTTATTTTGCATATTACAGTTTAACTAACAAACCCATTAATGCAGAAGAACATATTAAGATTTTAATCTACATCTTTTTTGCCATTAGTTTATTCAGATTTATCTATTTATATGCTCTGAAATTATATCGATTAGAGGGAGGTAATTTTAGAAATGTAATTTTAGTAGGAACTAATAATAGTATTAAAAAAATTTATGATTTCTTGGAAAGTCATCCGGAATTAGGATATAATATTTTGGGATGCTTTTCTGACAAAGAGGAGGACCCTAAAAGTCATCTGGGTAGTATAGAAAGCAGTTTTAATTTTGCCTTAGAAAATGATGTCGATGAAATATATTGCTCCATATCAGAATTATCTAAAAAAAATATCAAAAAATTTATTGATTTCGCTGATAACAATTTAAAAGTCTTAAAATTAATACCCGATACAAAAGATGTTTTTACCACAAAAATGGTAGTGGATTATTACGATTACATCCCAATTTTATCTCTAAGAAAAATACCTTTTGACGATCCTGTAAATCAAGTACTCAAAAGATTATTTGATATCTTATTTTCTCTATTTATCATCATATTTGTACTTTCATGGCTATCTCCTTTACTATTTATTCTGATAAAATTAGAATCAAGAGGCCCTTTGTTTTTTAAACAGACCAGGGATGGTTTAAATGGAGACACATTTGAATGCTTCAAATATCGTTCAATGAAAATAAATGATTTGGCTGATGAGATTCAAGCAACCAAAGATGATACGAGAGTTACCAAAATAGGTCAATTCATTAGAAAAACCAGTATAGATGAACTACCTCAGTTTATTAATGTTTTTTTAGGAGATATGAGTGTTGTTGGACCTAGGCCTCATATGCTTAGCCAAACAAAAAAATATGCCAAACTAGTTGATAAATTCATGGTAAGGCATTTTGTTAAACCCGGTATTACAGGCCTGGCCCAGACAAGAGGGTATCGTGGTGAAATAGAAAAGAATGAAGATATGGAAAACAGAGTTCGTCTTGATATTTTTTATATCGAAAATTGGTCTTTTATAATGGATATAAAAATAATAGGACAAACAGTACTTAATGTTTTTAAAGGAGAAAATAAAGCATACTAAAATGTTCCTCCACCAACACCCATATCCTCCATTTATTCCTCCAAACACTAAAAAGCTTATAATTGGTACCATTCCTCCACCAAGATTCTCAACAGGTAAACTATTTGAAGAAGATGTCGATTTTTGTTACGGAAGCAAACACAATTTTTTATGGAAGATTTTAAGTAATATTTTTGACGAAAATTTTGAATACTCTAATACACAAAAAGCCGTAGACCAAAGAAAAGCTTTTCTTACACAAAAACAAATCGGGATTTGCGATATGGTTGAAAGTTGTGAAAGAGAAAAGATGAATGCCTCTGACCTGGGAATGAAAAATATCAAACTAAGAGATCTGATCAATATTCTAAAAAAGACTCCAACTATTGAAACCATTTTCTTTATGGGTGGGAATAGTAAGAACAGTCCGGAATATTTCTTCAGAAAGCATTTAAATGATTCTAAATTAAAACTCGAACCGGCTGAGAATAATTCTCCAAAAATTAATCAATTTATTCTCGACATAAGAGTTATCAAAACAATTTCATTAATCTCACCATCTGCTGCAGCAAACCGTTCAATTGGAGCAAATCCTTTATATAAAGAACTGAAGAAACAAAACAGTAGTTTTACTACTTTTGATTTTAGAGTAATGCTATATAAAAAGTATTTTTTTTAAATCTCTAGTGCTTTTTTTTCATTTCCAGCCATCAATATTTCAATCGGGTTTTCTAATGCTTCTTTTACAGCTACTAAAAAACCAACCGATTCTCTTCCATCTATAATTCTGTGGTCATAAGATAGTGCCAAATACATTATCGGTCTAACCTCCACCTTTCCATCAATAGCTACAGGGCGTTCCACAATGTTATGCATCCCTAAAATAGCACTTTGAGGAGGATTGATAATTGGAGTAGATAACATCGAACCAAACACTCCTCCATTAGTAATTGTAAAAGTACCTCCAGTCATTTCATCCACAGTGATTTCTCCATCACGGGCACGTATTGCCAAACGCTTAACTTCTCTTTCAACTCCTTTGAAAGACAATCTTTCAGCATTTCTGATTACAGGAACCATCAGTCCTTTTGGCCCTGATACAGCAATAGAAATATCTGTAAAATCATAAGAAATTTTATAATCTCCGTCAATCATTGAATTCACATCCGGATACATTTTCAGGGCTCTTACAACAGCCAGGGTAAAGAAACTCATAAAACCTAAACCAACATCGTGTTTCGCTTTGAAATCCTCTTTATACTTTTTACGTAAGTCGAATATTGGTTGCATATCCACTTCATTGAAAGTAGTCAACATCGCAGTTTCATTTTTTACTGAAACCAACCTCTGTGCAACCTTCCTTCGAAGCATGGAAAGTTTTTTTCGTTCACTTTTCCTATTCTCCTTGTTTAAAGCTATTCCCATTGAAGGCAATGCATTTACAGCATCTTCTTTGGTAATTTTACCACCTATTCCTGTACCCTGCACTTCTTTTGGATCAATTCCTTTTTCTTCTAAGATCTTCCTGGCAACGGGTGAGGGCTTCCCTTTTGTATAAGTTTCTTTTGTTTCCAAAGGTTTTTCAACCATTTTCTCCACAGTTGAATTTTCTTCAACTACCGCCGGGTGAGACTGGCCGCTATCTCCCTGTTTAGCGGCACTCATATCAATTAAACAAACTACTGCTCCTACTGCTACAGCATCTCCCTCTTCCGCTTTAAGCGTAATTACCCCACTCTCTTCAGCAGGCAACTCTAATGTTGCTTTATCAGAATCTACTTCGGCAATGGGTTGGTCTTTTTCAACATAATCACCATCTTCTACTAGCCAGGAAGCAATTTCAACTTCGGTTATGGATTCCCCGGGTGAGGGAACTTTCATTTCTAAAATCATTTTTTATTTTTTATATCCTGAATTCTTTTCAGGAACTGTTTTATTTTCTTATTCGTTTTTACTAAAAATATACTTCGATCCTTTTTTAGTTTATTCTCCCATTCAAGAGACAGGTACTCAAAATTTGAACTCTTACAAATTATCAAAAACACTTTCAATCACCCGCATTTGTCTACGTTTAAATCTGGCACTTGAGCCTGATGCCGGAACAGCATAGAATTTTCGTGATCTTACTTTCAACTGTTTTAATTCAAATCTTTGCAACATAAAACTCCATGCCCCCATATTTCTGGGCTCTTCCTGTGCCCATATATAATCTTCTGCATTTTTATATTTTAAGATAATCTGTTCAATTTTATCATTATGCAAAGGGAATATCTGTTCAATTCTAACCAAAGCAACATCATTTCTTTGTAATTTTTCTCTTTCGGCAAGTAGCTCATAATAAAATTTCCCGGTGCAAAAAACCAATCTTTTTACACTTTCATAATCTATAGTATCATCAATTACTTCTTCAAATTCACCTTCTGCAAAATTCTCCATTTTTGAAACCACTTTAGGGTGTCTTAACAAACTTTTTGGGGTAAAAACTATCAATGGTTTTCTGAAATTTCGCTTCATTTGCCTTCTTAATAAATGAAAGAAATTTGCAGGGGTAGTACAATTTGCTACCGTCATATTATCATTTGCACATAGTTGTAAATATCGCTCAATTCTTGCTGAAGAATGTTCAGAACCCTGGCCTTCATAACCATGAGGTAATAGAATCACTATTCCGTTTTGCTGTTTCCATTTATCTTCGGCTGCCGAAATATACTGATCTAATATGATCTGAGCTCCATTACTAAAATCTCCAAACTGCGCCTCCCAGATAGTTAAAGTATTCGGCGCTGCCATTGCATAACCATAATCAAATCCCAATACACCATATTCTGATAAAGAAGAATTGTATATTGCCATCTCTCCTTTATTTTTTGGATTTGCATTAAGAAGGTTGAAACTATTTGAAGAAAGCTCATCTCTTAAAATAGCATGCCTGTGTGAAAAAGTACCTCTTTCTACATCTTGCCCTGACATTCTTACGTTATAACCTTCTTCCAACAAGCTTCCGAAAGCAAAGATCTCTGCCATGCTCCAATCCATCTTATCCTTTTCAAAAACCATTTTGGCCCTATCGCGTAAAATTCTTTCTGCCTTACGCAAAAATTTCACACCTCCAGGGACAGATGAAACTAATCTTGCGATATTTTCCAATTTCTTTTTAGGGTACTTAGTTCCTACGCTAAGTAACATTCCGTCTATATCCTGTTGCATAAACCCGTGCCATACATTATCCATAAATGGGCGGACCCTGGAAGCCTTATCTTCTTTTGATTTGGAGTACTCTTCTTCTAAAAGAGATTTATATTCTTTCTCAATCTCTTTTGTATAACCTTCCTGTATCACACCTTCTTCCACCAACCTTTTATTATAAATATCCCTTGGGTTTGGCTGTTTCGAAATTGCTTTATATAAATTAGGTTGAGTAAAACGAGGTTCATCTCCTTCATTATGTCCGTATTTTCTATACCCCAACAGATCGATAAAAATATCGCGTTTGAATTTCATTCTAAAATCCAAAGCCAATAGAACAGCATGGGTTACAGCCTCAACATCATCAGCATTAACATGAAGTACCGGAGATAAAGTCACTTTTGCAACATCTGTACAATAAGTACTTGAACGAGCATCGAGGTAATTGGTAGTAAAACCTATTTGATTATTCACAATTATATGAATTGTACCTCCGGTAGAATAACCTTTTAATTTACTCATTTGAATCACCTCATAAACAACTCCCTGCCCTGCTATTGCAGCATCTCCATGAACAATAATTGGCAAAATTTTAGAAGCATCTCCCTTGTAATCATCCTCTATTTTTGCTCTTGAGATTCCTTCGACTATCGGACCAACAGTTTCGAGATGAGAAGGATTTGGCACCAAATTCATGGTAATTTGTTTATTATTCTTTAAAGTTTTTGTAATTGTAGAACCTAAATGATATTTTACATCCCCATCAAAATCGTCTTCAGCGTAATCTTTCCCTTCAAACTCATTAAATAACTCACGAATCGGTTTCCTGAAAATATTAACTAAAGTATTTAATCTTCCTCTATGTGCCATTCCTAAAACAAATTCATCAGTATCATATTCTTCAGCACCAATCCTCACAATCGCTCCTAAAGCAGGGATCAAAGTTTCACCTCCTTCCAATGAAAAACGCTTCTGCCCAACATATTTGGTTTGTAAGAATTGTTCAAAAGTTACTGCCTGATTTAATTTTGAAAGAATATATTTTTTTGTGTTAGGTTTATAATTTGGTTGATTGTCATTCTCATTCAATTTATTTTGCCACCATTTAATTTCTTCCGGTTTTCTAATGTACATATACTCTACTCCAATAGAATTACAGTAAATTTTTTCTAAATGAAATATAATTTCTTCCAGAGTGGTAGGTTCTAAATCCAAAATCTTACCGGCGCTAAAAATAGTTTGTAGATCTTCTTTAGAAAGCCCAAAATTTTCAATATTCAATGTCGGTTTATACGTTCTACGGTTTCTTACCGGATTTGTTTTGGTAAATAAATGTCCCCTGGCTCTATATCCGTTGATGAGATCAATTACTTTGAATTCTTTTAAAACCTGCTCGGGTACATGTTCTTCTTTTTCTTCACCAACAATATTATAATCAGTATTTGCCAGATCATAACCCTGAAAAAAACTTTTCCAACTCGCTTCAATACTATCCGGGTTTTCGGTATATTGCCTGTATAAATCGGCAATATGCTCTGTGTGAATGCTATTTAAAAATGAAAACCTATCCATTAATTCCTTTGTTTCATAAAATTAGATGACAAAAGTAAGAGGTTTTTGTACAAATAACCACAATAACATGATAAATGTCATGTTTTAAAAAATAATTTTCGAATTTTAAATTTATTGGTGTGTTATTTAATCTACTTGTTATGAATTTAACAACATTATTGTATTTTTAGTTTGTGGAAAGTCTTCATGAATCCAGAAAAATAATCCATGTGGATATGGATGCATTCTATGCATCCGTTGAGCAAATGGATAATCCCGAATTAAGAGGAAAACCCGTTGCTGTAGGTGGGGGATCAAAAAGAGGGGTTGTTTCTGCTGCCAGTTATGAGGCTAGAAAATTTGGCGTTAGATCGGCTATGAGCGGGGTTATGGCTAAAAAAAACTGTCCTCAATTAATTTTTGTAAAACCCCATTTTGCCCGATATAAAGAGATCTCAAAACAAATTCATAAAATATTTCACGATTATACTGATTTGGTCGAACCATTAAGCTTAGATGAGGCATATCTGGATGTAACTATCAATAAAAAGAAACATCCCTCAGCCTCTATTCTGGCAAAGGAGATCAGACAACGGATTTATCAAGAGGTTGGACTAAGGGCTTCCGCCGGAATTTCAGTAAATAAGTTTATAGCAAAAATTGCTTCTGACATCAATAAACCTAACGGACAAAAAACGGTTCCACCTGAAAAGGTTTTAGGTTTTTTGGAAGAACTTCCAATTGAAAAATTTTACGGAGTGGGAAAGGTAACTGCAAAAAAAATGTATAACTTGGGTATATTTACCGGAAAGGATCTGAAATCAAAAACGAAAGAATTCCTAAACGAACATTTTAAAAAATCAGGAGAACATTATTATCAAATTGTAAGAGGAATTCACAATAGCCCGGTGAAACCTGATCGCAAAAGAAAATCTGTTGGAGCCGAACATACATTTCCCAATAATTTAACTTCAGAAATTTTTATGTTAGAAAAATTAGAGGAAATTTCCACCGAATTAGATGGGCGCCTTAAAAAGTCAAAAGTTGCAGGAAAAACTGTAACGCTAAAAATAAAATACAGCGATTTTACAATTCAAACAAGAAGTAAGACATTACCCTACTTTGTTAAAGATAAAACTATTTTACTCGAAACAGCCAGGGAACTTTTGTATCAGGAAAAAATAAATGAATCCGTAAGGTTGTTGGGAATTTCCGTAACTAATTTAAATACAGAAATAGATAAAAAACAAACAGTTTTAAACGTACAACTGAAGCTTGAATTTTAAGTTAATACTTTTTTAATACTAACCTGAGTTCGATTTAAGATTTATATCACAGAAAGCCAATAGTGCATCATATTTGATACTAAAATTCACGAAGTTATAACGGGTTATATCAAGTGATTTTTGTTTCGAAGATGGTGTGCTATTGGCTTTTCAGCTAGCTGATTTCGAAAATTAGCCCATATACTTCCTTAAATTTCTTCGAACTGCGAAGCACATCATGAACACTATAAAAAATAATAAAGACGTGAATAATTACCCCGATAGTACTTCATAAAATTGTTTTGTCTATGGACTAATTGTCTGAAACTGTGAGCAAAGCTTAAACCGAACTCAGGTTACTACAATGTTGTAATGAAAAAAGTGTGGAGTATCAGAAAAACATTACACAGAGCTACACAAAGTAGCACAGAGAACCACAGAGAAGAATTAAAATCTCTGTGTTTCCTCTGTGAATCTCCATGCAACAATTCATTAAGAATTAAAATTATATAACTCAAAAATGATGTATTTTTTCTAATCCAACTGTGGTCCGGCTGCCACTAAGGCTTTACCTTCATCATTATCGGTATATTTATCGAAATTCTTAATAAATAGTTTCGCTAATTTATCAGCCTTTGTATTCCATTCTTCCACATCATCATAAGTATCTCTCGGATCTAAAATATCAGAATTCACATTTTTCAGTTGTTTAGGCACTTCAAGGTTAAAAATCGGTAAAATCTTTGTCTCTGCCTTTTCTATAGAGCCGTCTAAAATTCTGTCTATTATCCCCCTGGTATCTTGAATTGAAATCCGTTTTCCGGTTCCATTCCAACCGGTGTTCACCAAATAAGCTGAAGCATTGTGCTCTTCCATCTTCTTCACTAATTCTTCACCATACTTTGTAGGATGAAGAGACAAGAATGCTTCACCAAAACATGCTGAAAATGTTGGAGTTGGTTCAGTAACACCTCTTTCTGTTCCGGCTAATTTTGCCGTAAAACCTGACAAGAAATGATATTTAGTCTGCTCGGGTGTTAATTTTGCAACAGGAGGCATAACACCGAAAGCATCTGCTGTTAAAAATATTACTTTTGACGCATGGCCTGCTTTTGACTTTGGCCTTACTATATTTTCAATATGATAAATTGGATAAGAAACCCTTGTATTTTGTGTTACTGATGAATCATCAAAATTAATTTTCCCATTTTCATCAACGGTAACATTTTCTAAAAGAGCATCTTTTTTTATAGCATTATAAATATCCGGTTCAGCTTCTTTGTCAAGGTTAATTGTTTTTGCATAACAACCACCTTCAAAATTGAAAATTCCTTCGTCATCCCATCCGTGCTCATCATCACCAATTAACTCTCGATTTGGGTCGGTTGAAAGCGTGGTTTTCCCTGTTCCCGATAAGCCGAAGAAAATAGCAACATCACCATCTTTACCTTTATTTGCAGAACAGTGCATTGCAGCCATTCCTTGTAAAGGGAGATAATAATTCATCATGGCAAACAGCCCTTTTTTCATTTCGCCTCCGTACCATGAACCTCCAATAACCTGCATCTTTTCTGTTAGATTAAAAGCCGTAAATACATCAGAATTTAATTTGTGATCTTTCCATTTTTCGTTACTGGTTAAAGAACCATTCAAAACCACAAAGTCAGGTTCACCATAATTCTTCAGTTCTTCTTCCGTAGGACGAATAAACATATTCTTTACAAAATGAGCTTGCCAGGCCACCTGCACAATAAACCTTACTTTTAATCGGGTATCTTCATTTGCACCACAAAAAGTATCAACAACATATAATTCCTTGCCTGAAAGTTGATTCTGAACCGTATTTTTCAAGTCTTTCCATACTTCAACAGATATTGGTTTATTGTCATTTGGAGCTTTTTCAGATGTCCACCAAATTGTATCTCTGGTAACATCATCTTCAACAAGATATTTATCTTTTGGTGAACGACCGGTAAATTTACCCGTCATTACATTAACAGCTCCAAGTTCTGTTAACTTACCTTTACTAAAACCTTCTAAAGCCGGGTCTAATTCATCCTTATACAAGGTTTCATAAGGAGGATTATAAAAAACCCTTTTAACGTCTGTAATTCCTAATTGTTCTAAAGATGTAAGAATTGTTTGATTTGTAATTTCCATTAGTTGTATTATTGATTAATTATTGATTTTATCACAAAAAAGTATTATTTATTCTAATTCGCAAAAGTAATTCTCAATTAAGTTTTAAATAATGATTAAAATCATGTTATGTAACATATGTTACGTAACATATCTGATTACATTTAAAATAATTATTTATTAAGGCAAATCAATAATTTGTTGGGTTTGCATTTTTCATTTGTATAATAATTTGATTAAATATTGATTTTGCGATAACAAATTTACATCATAGATTGGTATTTGATAGTTATTTGCAGTTTTTTTTACCATATAAATAATGTTAAATCTCTGCAATATTTTGCTGAAATAAGTCTTTGTTTATGCAAGTATTATTTGTAATTTCGTCGCACTTATATCAAAATAAAGAATAGAAATAATGCGAAAAATTTTAATTATAGGAGCAGGACGCTCTGCTTCATCCTTAGTAAAATATTTATTAGATAAATCTGATAAAGAGAATTTAGAAGTTAGAATAGCCGACATTTCTATCGAAAGTGCGCAAAAACTTGCAGGAGGGCATTCAAATGGAAAAGCTATTGCCTTGGATATTTTTAATGAAAAAGCGCGTAAAGAAGAGGTTAGTAACGCAGATATTGTAATTTCAATGCTACCTGCAAGGTTCCATATGGAAGTTGCAAAAGACTGTGTAGAATTTGGAAAGCACCTGGTAACAGCTTCCTATATTTCTGATGAATTAAAAGCTTTGGATAAGGAAGTAAAATCCAAAGGTTTGATATTTATGAATGAAATTGGTTTGGATCCCGGAATCGATCATATGAGTGCTATGCAGGTAATTGACCGCATTAAAGATCAAGGTGGTAAAATGATCTTGTTCGAATCTTTTACAGGAGGTTTGGTTGCTCCTGAAAGCGATGATAATTTATGGAATTATAAATTTACCTGGAATCCGAGAAATGTTGTCGTTGCAGGCCAGGGTGGTGTTGCAAAATTCATACAAGAAGGACAATATAAATATATCCCGTACAATAAATTATTCCGAAGGACAGAATTTTTAGAAATTGAAGACTATGGCAGGTTTGAAGGTTTGGCAAATAGAGACTCTTTAAAATATCGTGAAATTTACGGATTGGAAGATATTCTTACTTTGTACAGAGGGACAATCAGAAGAGTCGGTTATAGCAGAGCATGGAATATTTTTGTGCAATTGGGCATGACCGATGACAGCTATGTTATGGAAGGTTCTGAAGATATGAGCTATAGAGATTTTACAAATTCATTTTTACCTTATAACCCCCATGACTCTGTTGAGTTGAAATTGCGCCATTGTTTAAAGATCGATCAGGATGATATTATCTGGGATAAACTTTTAGAGCTAGATATCTTTAACGCAGATAAAAAAGTTGGTTTAAAAGATGCAACTCCTGCTCAGATCTTACAAAAGATCTTAGAAGACAAATGGACTCTAGATGAAGATGACAAAGACATGATCGTAATGTATCATAAATTTGGATATGAGATCAATGGTGAGAAAAAACAAATCGAATCAAATATGGTAGTGATAGGAGATGATCAGGTGTATACTGCCATGGCTAAAACAGTTGGTTTACCGGTAGCTATTGCTACACTAAAGATCCTAAATGGTGAGATATCTACCCCCGGGGTTCAATTACCAATCACAAAAGAAGTTTATGATCCTATTCTTAAAGAATTGGAAGAATATGGTGTAAACTTTAAAGAAAAAGAAGTAGAATATTTTGGGTACAACCCTTTTAATTTACATTAGAAGATAAGGTTTCAGGTTCAGGATAAAAATGATTTTGAACTTGGAACCTATTTTTACTTCTTTTTATTCGCTAACTGGCCACAAGCAGCATCAATATCCTTACCCCTGCTTCGGCGGACATTTACCGTAATATCATTTTTTTCTAAAGCCCTTACATAATTTTCTATTACTTTAGGATTTGCCTGTTCAAATCCATTCTCTTCGATAGCATTATACTCTATCAAATTAACTTTTGAAGGAACTTTTTTACAATAATCCACCAAGGCATCAATATCTTTTTGCTTATCGTTTATACTTTTCCAAACCACATACTCAAATGTGATTCTTCTTTTAGTTTTATGATACCAGTATTGTAGAGAGTCCATCAATTCGGTCAAATCAGACTGTTCATTGATCGGCATCATCTTAGATCTAATCTCATCAATTGCCGAATGTAAGGATACTGCCAGATTAAATTTCACTTCATCATCGGCTAATTTTTTTATCATTTTTGGTAAGCCTACCGTAGAAAGTGTAATCCTTCTGGGTGACATCCCCAAACCTTCTTCCGAAGTAATTTTATCTATGGCTTTTAAAACATTAGCATAATTTAGTAACGGTTCTCCCATTCCCATAAAAACAATATTGCTAAGTTTATGGTTTTGGTAAAATCTACTTTGTTGATCAATAGCATGTACCTGATCGTAAATTTCATCGGGATTCAGATTACGCATTTTTTTTAAAAGTGCAGTTGCACAAAAAGTACAATTCAAACTACACCCAACCTGACTCGAAACACAGGCAGTTGTACGGGTTTCGGTAGGAATTAAAACAGACTCAACTATCAGACCATCGTGTAATTTTATTGCATTCTTAATTGTCCCGTCACTGGATTGCTGCATATCATCCACTTCGATATGATTGATTACAAAATTCTCTTCCAGCATTTTACGGGTTGCTTTTGAGATATTGCTCATATCTTCAAAAGAATGTGCCCCCTTTTGCCATAACCATTCATAAACCTGGTTACCACGAAAAGCTTTGTCATTTTGAGAAACAAAAAAATCACGTAATTGATCTTTGCTTAATGCCCTTATGTCTTTTTTTTGACTCATTAACAGAAAAAAAAGCGCCTTTATCAAAAAAGACGCTGTAAAATTAATCTTATTTTTCAAATACTGTATTAGGAAAATTCCATAAATACGTTAGTGGTAAAAAGAAAACGTTAATTGCCACTATATTATCAACATAGCGTCACCGTAAGAAAAGAAATTGTACTTTTCTTTAACTGCTTCGGCATAAGCTTCTTTTAACAAATCATGTCCTGCAAAAGCAGAACACATCATCATCAACGTTGATTTTGGAGTATGGAAATTAGTGATCATACAATTGGCAATACTAAATTCATAAGGCGGGAAAATAAATTTATTGGTCCAACCTTCAAAAGGTTTTAATCTGTGATTAGAAGATACTGAACTTTCCATTGCACGCATTACAGTTGTACCAACAGCACAAATACGTCTCTTCTTATCAATGGCGTTGTTTACAGCATCCGCAGTCTTTTTTAGGATAGAAAATTCTTCCGAATCCATTTTGTGTTTTGACAAATCTTCCACTTCAACAGGATTGAAAGTACCCAATCCGATATGCAAAGTCAGCTCTTCAAGATCCACGCCTTTAATTTCTAACCTTTTTAAAAGGTGTCTTGAAAAATGCAACCCTGCAGTTGGTGCTGCTACTGCTCCTTCGTGTTTTGCGAAAATTGTTTGATAACGATCTGAATCAGAAGGCTCCACTTCTCTTTTTATATATTTTGGAAGCGGGGTTTCCCCCATTTCTTTTAATTTTTTTCTAAATTCCTCGTAAGGACCGTCAAATAAAAATCTTAAAGTCCTTCCTCTTGAAGTAGTGTTATCAATAACCTCAGCTACAAGGCCACTATCTTCACCAAAAAATAATTTATTACCTATTCTTATTTTTCTTGCAGGATCTACCAGCACATCCCACAGACGATTTTCTGCATTTAATTCACGTAATAAAAAGACTTCTATACGGGCTCCGGTTTTTTCCTTATTACCAAATAACCTTGCCGGGAAAACTTTGGTATTATTAAAAACCATCATATCTCCTTCATCAAAATAGTCTATTAAGTCTTTAAAAACTTTATGTTCAATAGTACCATTTTCTCTATTTACAACCATTAATCTTGCTTCATCCCTTAATTCAGATGGATATTCGGCTAATAGTTCTTGTGGTAAATCATAGTTAAAATGCGATAATTTCATACGTTTAAATTGTTATAATTGTTTTTAAATAAATAAATTATAAAATTGAGAACGTATGTAAACGCTACGCTCTCTCATGAAAAATTTAATCATTTCCTTATGAGAATTAATTGATTAAATTTATTCATGTTCGTTTCATTTAGTGTAATTTATTTTTGGGAGTTATTATTAAAGCGGCTGCAAATATACGACCTCAAAAGACCCTTTGTCAAGTAATTTGCAATTTAAATTGGTTTTTTGATATAAAAGTTTTAATTGTTTTAGGAATTGGTATCTTTACCCAAATTTTTCAGATGGCTAAAAAAGTAACTCCATATAAAGATTCAACCCAGGGCAAAAAAGAGCAAGTTACCCAAATGTTTGATAATGTTTCAAGCAACTATGACTTTCTAAATAGGGTTCTTACATTTGGAATTGATGTTAACTGGCGAAAAAAAGTTGTTAAGATTGTTTCTGATGAAAATGCCAAAACAATATTAGACATCGCTACCGGAACAGGAGATCTGGCCATCATGCTTGCCGGTACAAATCCTGATAAGATCGTTGGATTGGATCTTTCACCCGGTATGTTGGAAGTAGGTAAAAAAAAGGTTGCCGAAAAAAAATTAGGCAATTTAATTGAAATGGTTCTAGGTGATAGTGAAAACTTACCCTATAAAGACAATAGTTTTGATGCAGCAACTGTAGGATTTGGTGTAAGAAATTTCGAAAACCTGGAAAAAGGTTTGTCTGAAATTTACCGCGTTTTAAAACCCGGGGGGAGTTTTGTTGTACTTGAAACATCTCAGCCTACTAAATTCCCGGTTAAGCAAGGATTTACTTTTTATTCAAAATATTTCATTCCAACCTTAGGAAAACTTTTTTCTAAAGATAAAAATGCTTATACTTACTTACCCGAATCGGCGGCAGCTTTTCCTTTTGGGAAAGCATTTAATGATATTTTATTAGAAACAGGATTTAGCAGTTCGAAAGTTATGCCACAAACATTTGGTGCAGCAACGATTTACCACGCAATAAAATAAATATAAAATGAAAAAGATATTCTTTCTAACAAGTGTAATTATAATTCTCGGTACAAGTATTCTTTCTGCACAACGCAGGGATGAGCCTATTGAATATCTACCAACTTTTGATGAAAGATTGATACATTTTGGATATTATGTAGGGTTGAATTCTTACGAATATAAAATAAGTTATTTTGATCAAAGTGGCCATGACCCTAATTTACCCGATATTTTAACTCCTGATAAAGATATGTTTGTTGAAGTTGACAATACGATAGGATTTAACATTGGATTTATTGTTGACTTAAGGCTTCATAAGAATATAAACCTCCGTTTCGAACCGGGTTTGATGAGTAGCTCAAAAACACTTACTTTCATTGACCCCTATACTGATCCCGAATCAGGCTATGAAGGGCTTATGGATCCGGAAAGAAAAGTATCTTCAACCTTTTTGCATTTACCCCTTTTGTTTAAATTCAGTACAGATCGATATAGAAATATCAGGCCATATATAATTGGCGGTGCTTCCTACGACTATAATTTTTCAAGTAATGAAGATAACCCCGACGATAATAGCTCCGGGGAATTTAGAACTACAACCCACAATTTTATGGCCGAAGTTGGTATTGGTATGGATTTTTATTTCTATTTCTTTAAATTCTCTCCATCCATTCGTGGAGTCTTTGCTTTAAATAATGAATTGGTGAATGACGCTGATCCCAATAGCCCATGGACAGCCCCCATTGATCAGTTTAAAACCAGGGGTGTATATTTGAACTTAACTTTTGAATAATATTCTTTTATTTAAGTTTTAGATACATTTTTGCTTCTAAAAAAATTATCTAATAATAAAAGTGAACTCAAAGCAAACATACTCAAGGCAAATAATGGAGAAGTTAACAAACTTGGTGTATTGAAAGAGAATATGTTTTTGATTTTTGCTAAGTAAGGGTCAATAATCTCTGATGTGGATACGCTATCTGTATTTAAGAAAACATACACCATCATAAATATAAAAAACACAGTTATAAAATACCATACCTTTTTACTTATAACTGGCTGATATACTGTCTTTTGAGAAATGTCCGGTAAACTTAACATCACTTTTGAGGTAAAACCAATTGATGGTTGTTCAAGTGTAAACTTTTGCAATAAAGACATAAGTGCTTTGTCTTTTTCTAATTCAGAAGCATGAATTTGTTGCATAACCTTACTCGAAAAATTTAAAGAAGTATTTTCAACTTCCAGACTTTCTTTTAATAATTTATCTATATTTTTATTTTCAGGTTGCATCATATAATTGCCTTTACTTCATCTTTCAACAACAAAGATAATTCATTATAAAGCTTTTTTCTGGCTCTAAATATTTTAACTTTTATATTGTTTTTGGTTAAACCTGTAATTTCCTCAATCTCTTCTATTGAACTTTCATTTAAATAGAATAATGTAATTAATAAAGCATCTGTTTCTGCTAAATTATTAATAGCTTTTGTTACATATTTTTTTTGTTCCCCATTTTTTATCGCCTCAATTTGCGGTAGATCATAATCGATTGTATGATTCTCTATTATAAATGAGTCAATATCGGTAGTGACAATTTTCTTTTTGCGAATTTTTGAAACAGCATTTCTATAAACAATCGTATACAACCAGGTTGAAAATTTTGATTCTCCTCTAAAAGACCCTAATTTTTGAAAGGCTTTTACAAAACTATCCTGTGCAACTTCTTCAGCATCTTCCGTATTTCTTACAATCTTAATAGCAATTGTATATACCATGTTCTTATACTTATCAATTAAATAAGTAAAGGCATTCGTATCCCCTTGCAAAACTTTATCTATATAGATTTTATCAGTAGTTGTATTCATTATTTGAATCAGACGCTAAAAAATATATCTTGGTTACAATTTAACACAACATTTTTTAATTTGATTTATTTTCATAAAAAAGTGTAACCTTATTTGAGCCGGCTTCGTCACAGATACTAAACAAAATATTAATAAAAAAAATTTAACAATGGAAGCTATAATAGTCTTTATCATTTTTTCAAGTTTTTTCGGAATCTTTTATGTATTTATCAGTACCCGAAACAAAGAACGTATGGCATTAATCGACAAAGGTGCAGACGCCTCACTTTTTGCAACAAAAAAGAAGAACTTCACCAATCTTACATTAAAAGTAGGTATGCTGGCTGTTGGTATTGGTACCGGTATTTTAATAGGCTCATTACTTGCCAGTTATACAACTTTAGACGAAGAAGTTACTTTTCCATCCATGATATTTTTATTCGGAGGAATCTTTTTGATAGGTAATTCTTTTATTGAAAAGAAAATAAAAACCGATGAGGAATAATTAAAATTAATCTATTAAAAAGGTCGTTTTAAACTATGTTTATAAACGACCTTTTTTAATATTCTTTTAGATATCAACACTATTTATAAAGCTCTTTATAGTATTGCTCAGCCATTCTATTACTTGAAAATTCAGGAATCACATCATCCATTCCGTTGAATACAATTTTTGACCACTCTTTTGGATTATCATAATAGGTAGGCAATACTTTTTTCTCAAGAATTTCATACAAATTATTACAATCCATTTTATCCTGTTCCCAGGCCGGTAATTTGTAATCTAATTCCGGCAAAACAAAACTATTTTCCTCGTTTTTGGCAAATTCCGGGATCCACCCATCATTAATGGAAACATTTACCGAACCATTCATAGATGCTGTCATTCCGCTCGTTCCTGAAGCTTCTCTTGTAATTCTCGGTGTATTTAACCATACATCCGATCCTGCTTTCAATTTTCTTGAAAGCTCCATTTCATAACCGATCAAAACAGCCATATTTGATGAATATTTCGTAACATTTACCAAGTGATTAAAAATATCAATGGCATGAAAATCCATAGGATATGGTTTACCGGCCCAAATAATTTGCACGGGATACTTACTATTTGAAATAAGTTTCTCAAAACGTTTCATATCGTGTAAAAGGAGTTCAGCCCTTTTATACCCGGCAAATCGCCTTGCCCAAACTATGGTCAGCACATTCGGATCAAAAATCTTTTTAGTCTGGTTCAGAACCTCATTAAAAAGAACTTTCTTTAAATCAATCTTTCTTTCTTTAAAATCCTCTACACTTTTCTTATCCCATGCCCTCAAAATCTCTTTATCCTGCCAGAAATTCTGGTTTTGAGCATTGGTAATTGGAATGATCTTACTGATACCTTTAAAATCTTTCCACATATCTTGCGAAACTTTGGCATGAAGTTTTGATACTGCATTAGATTTTTTAGCCATTCTAAGAGCAGAAACCGTATAATTTATCATACCTCCATTAACCATCTCTTTTTCGAGTTGTTGATCAGTCAATGTCTTCCCAAAAAATCCACAACGGTTTAAAAGACGTGCATCACGTTCTTCATTTCCTGCTTTTTCAGGAGTATGGGTTGTAAATACCAGTTGATTCTTTTTTATTCCATGATTTTTTAAATGATAAAAAGCAGGTAAGGCATGGCCTTCGTTAAGATGGTAAATATCTGCACCACCTAAAGCTTCTACAATTTTAGCCCCGCCAATACCTAAGACAATACTCTGTGAAATACGTGTCATTTCATTCGCATCATACAAATGATTTGTGATCGTTCTTGAAAGATAGTCGTTTCCTTCTACATCAGTTGATAAAAAATACATAGGAACTGATCCGAAAATTTCCGGTTTTAACACAAATGCACGAACCTTTACTGAAGGGTTATCATGAAGTTTTACTTCAACTTCCAATCCGGAATCTTCTAAAAAATCATAGTGCTTTTCAATAAAATTTGTTCGAAGTGTCTGGTCTTCATTTCTACCCTGTTCGTAGTAACCGTATTTCCATAACATACCGATTCCTATCATGTTTTGTTTGAGTTCAAAACCAGAACGCATATGAGATCCCGCTAAGAAACCTAATCCACCGGAATATGTTTTTAACGCCTGGTGAATACCAAACTCCATGCTGAAATAAGCAACTTTTTTATCGAATTCTTTAGCTGGTTTATATGGATGATACCATTTATTATATTTACTTGTCATTGATTTCTGTGTTTAAATTTAAAGTTGTTAAAATAAAATATTTTAATTAAAATAATAGGTTGTATTAATAAAATAATGTGGAATTTCAATATACCTTTTTAAGGTCTTGGCTATAAGCAAAATATACTCTACACAACCTTCAATAACTTGCATACTGATTCAGTTATTTTATTATTAAACCCCAATTATATGTAATTCTGTAAATTGTTTTGGGATAAGAATACTATCATTTCCGTTCATTTTCACATCTTCAAATGCAATTTCTACATTATCAACCTCTATCTTATCTATCTTAAAAGGTAAGCCGTGAAAGTTAATCCTGAATTGAGAGTAAGAAGTATCGTATTTTCCTGATTTGTGTTGCTGTAAAATTAATTCATCCTTTTTTCCAACCAAATTAAAATTACGCAGACTATAGCGTCTTTTTTTGTAATCATATCCATCCCCTGCATCTTCATACAATTGACTCATCTCTCTTCCTTTTTTATAATAAACTTCTAAGGTTAATTCATCAAAGTCTTTTTCTCCTACATATTGCTGGATTGGATATTTTGGAATGACTGCTCCTTCTTTAATAAAGATAGGAATCATATCAATATCAGCATCCACCCAGGTTTCTTTACCTCCTGTCATTATTGAATCGTCCCAGAAATTATACCATTTTCCGTTAGGAATATACATTCGCCTTCCTTTGGAATTAGGCTCGAGAATAGGACAGACCAGAATTTTTTCTCCATATATGAACTCATCCGATCGATTATGTGTCTGGTTATCCTCCTGGTCAAAATACACCAATGATTTTAAAATTGGAATTCCTTCGTTAATATATCTCCAAAAAGAAGTATATAAATAAGGTAACAGCTGGTAGCGAATTTCAATGAATTTTTTAACTATCGATAGCACTTCATTATCGAATGACCATGGTTCCTGATCTCCGTGATCTCCGGAAGAATGGGTTCTGCAAAACGGATGAAAAACACCCATCTGGATCCATCTTGTGTACAATTCACCGGTAGGTTGTTCTGCAAATCCTCCAATATCTGAACCTGCAAAAGAAAATCCTGACAATGCCATGCGTTGTGCCTGTACATTTGCTATCCATAAATGTTCCCAGGTTGCAATATTATCTCCTGTCCATGTAGAAGTATAGCGTTGAGCCCCTGAATATGCTGCTCTCGTTATTACAAACGGACGTTTTGGATAAGCATATCTCTTTAAGCCTTCATAAGTAGCCTTTGCCATTTGCATTCCATAAATATTATGCGCTTTTCTATGACTACAAGGATTACCATCATAATTATGGCGAACATCATTAGGAAAAGTTTTATTTGGAACTTCCATAACAGCAGGCTCATTCATATCATTCCAAACACCTTTTACACCAATTTCATTGATCAGTTCTTTAAACAGACCAGACCACCATGTTCTTACTTTCGGGTTGGTATAATCGGGAAAATAACACTCACCAGGCCAAACCTTACCTCGCATATATGGACCATCAGCTCTTTTGCAGAAATAATCATTTTCTATACCTTCCTGGTAAATTTTATACTCTTTATCAATTTTTATTCCGGGATCAATAATCGCTATGGTTTTAAACCCATCTTTTGACAGATCACTAACCATCTTTTTTGGTTCGGGAAAATATTCCTTATTCCATGTAAAACACCTAAACCCATCCATATAATCAATATCCAGATAAATTGCATCACAAGGTATTTGTAGTTCTCTAAATTTAGTAGCAACTTCTCTTACTTTGGTTTCAGGATAATAACTCCATTTACATTGGTGATAACCCAAAGCCCAAAGAGGTGGTAATTCCGGAGTACCGGTCAGATCAGAATAACTACTAACTACTTCATTCATTTGTGGCCCGTAAATAAAATAGTAATTCATTTCGCCACCCTGAGCCCAGAAACTTGTTACATGACGCCTTTCATGATCGAAATCAAAAAATGACCTGAAAGTATTGTCAAAAAATATCCCGTATGTTTTTTGGTGATGTAATCCCATATAAAAAGGAATAGTCTTATAAATTGGATCTGAATCCTTTTCAAAAGCATAAGAGTCTGTAACCCAATTTTCAAAAGTTTTTCCTCTTAAATTTACATGAACAGGTTTATCTCCCAATCCGTAGTAACTTTCCCCATCTTGCGATACCTTGCTCATTTTTACGATGTTACCACCATACTCATCATGTTCTTCCCAATGAAAACCCCAATCATCTTTATTGATCAAAGTTTTATCTTTTGCATCATAGATCTTAACCCTAAGGTCTTTCTTCTTGATCTTACATATCAGTTTTGATGTTGTGATAGTATATTCACTTTCGGTCTCTTTAGTTTCAAGAAGATTATATCCTTTAGTACAATTTTCAGCTAAGGCATAAGAAAAATCTTTATCAAAGTTTTCATTTGTACCGTATCTGAATCTCAACACACTATCTCCTAAAACCGTTAGTTTTAGAATTACTCCATTTTCAGTAGTAAAATAAATTGTATCAACATCTTTTTCACAGGAAATAACCTTTTCAGGAAACTGATTTCCTTTCCTCTCTCTCTCAGTATTAATAATCATAATAAGGGGATAAAATATTTTATTTGTGTATTAGCCTTTTTTAATCTGAAACGCCACAACAGCCAATGGCGGTAAAGTTAAATTTGCAGAAAATGGTTTGTTGTCACGAGGAGTTTTTTCAATCGGTATCAATTTCGAATTACTTATTCCACTTCCAAAATATTTTTTATAATCGCTGTTAAAAATTTGCTTTAATTTTCCCTTTCTGGGAATGCCAATCCTGTAATCTTTCCTAATAACAGAAGTGAAATTACAAACAACTATGGTATCGTTAATTTCATCATGCCCTTTTCGGATAAATGCTATAACCGAATTTTCGCTATCTCCAAAGTTGATCCACTCAAAACCTCCATCTGAAAATGCTTTTTCATAAAGTGCCGGTGTTTCTTTATAAAATTTATTAAGATCCTTTACAAAGTTCTGCAAGTTTTTATGTGATTTGTACTCTAATAAGTGCCAATCCAGGCTTTGTTCAAAATTCCATTCCTCACTTTGACCAAATTCTCCTCCCATAAATAACAATTTTGTTCCCGGGTGTGTAAACATCAAACCGTAAAGTAACCGTAAATTAGCAAATTTTTGCCATTCATCTCCAGGCATTCTACCCAAAAGCGAGTTTTTACCATACACCACTTCATCATGAGACAGCGGCAGCATAAAATTCTCTGTAAAGGCATATGCAAGGCTAAAGGTAATATCGTTTTGATGGTGTTTTCTATGAATCGGATCTTTTGAAAAATACTGTAAAGTATCATGCATCCAACCCATCATCCATTTCATACCAAAACCTAAACCACCAATAGAAACCGGTTTTGTTACCATTGGAAAAGCCGTAGATTCTTCGGCTATGGTTTGAACACCATCAAAAGTTTCATAAACCGCCTGGTTCATTTCTTTTAAAAACGAAATGGCTTCCAGATTCTCATTTCCACCAAATTCATTTGCTTCCCATTCGCCATCTTCCCTCGAATAATCAAGATAGGCCATAGAAGCAACTGCATCAACTCTTAATCCGTCAATATGGAATTTATCCAACCAGAAAAAAGCATTGGAAATTAAAAATGATCTTACTTCGTTACGGCCATAATTAAATATAAGACTTTTCCAATCAGGGTGATAACCTTTTCTGGGATCCGGGTGTTCATATAAATGACTCCCATCAAAATAACCTAATCCGTGATCATCGGAAGGGAAATGTGACGGAACCCAATCTAAAATAACACCAATATCGTTTTGATGAAATTTATCTACCAAAAATTTAAAATCTTCAGGGCTTCCAAATCGTGATGTAGGTGCAAAATATCCAACCAATTGATAACCCCAGGAAGGATCAAACGGGTATTCCATAACCGGCATGAACTCTACATGGGTAAAATTCATTTTCCTGACATAAGAAACAAGGTTATCGGCTAATTCTCTATAGGTTAAAAACCGATTATCTTCATTTCTCATCCAGGAACCAAGATGAACTTCATAAACAGAATAAGGTTTATCCAAACCATTCTTATCTTTCCGATAAGACATCCAGGCATTATCTTTCCACTTGTATTTATCTTTACTTTTAACTAAAGAAGCCGTATTTGGTGGGGTTTCACAAGAAAAAGCATATGGATCTGCTTTCTCGGTTATTACATTATTATTTGACTTAATCTTAAACTTATACCGCAAGCCTGCATCTACATTTGGAATAAATCCTTCCCAGATTCCTGATTCATCCCAACGAACCATTAGCTGATGTTGTTTATCATTCCAAAAGTTAAAATCTCCAATTACCGAGACTTTCCTGGCAGTTGGTGCCCATACGGCAAAATAAACTCCCTGTTCTCCATTTACACTTACAGGATGTGCTCCAAATTTCTCATACAACCTAAAATGTTTTCCTGATTTAAATAAATCAATATCAAAGTCTGTGAAAAGACTGTGTGCTTTAACTTCTGCCATCTGTTTAATTATTAATGATATTTGAAATTCCTTTTAAAGGTATTAATGCCCAACGGGGGCGGGAATTAAGTTCATAACCTAATTCATACACTGCTTTTTCCAACAAACAGTACTTTAAGATAAAATTACGTTCCTGATTATAACCGATATTTAAATTTGCTTCATGAATAGCATCAACATAAGTTGACAGGAAAACACCGGTAAGATAAGAATATAAGATCTCTGCTGCTTTAAACAATGTTTCCTGGGGTGCATTATAATTTTTACTGTTATTGAAAATTGTTGCATATATAGCATAATGAAAAGACCTGAACATTCCTGCAACGTCTTTTAAAGGTGGCTGTTTCACTTTCCTGTCTCTAATCGTACTTTCAGGTTCTCCTTCAAAATCTATTATGTAAAAATCATCATCCTTAACAAGTACCTGCCCCAGGTGATAATCTCCATGTAATCTTATACGCTCCCCTTTTAGTTTGGTCCAATCGAAATTTACGAACTTCTTTCTAATAATATTTTTATTATCTAAAAACTCTTTCGCTAAATCCAAAGCTAAACCATCCAGTTTGTGCAAATTATTTTCAATAGTATTTAACCTGTTCTGAAACTGATGGAGTAACCTGTTTTTTAGCCAGACAGTATAATCGCCATTAAAATGTGCCGGTGTAAAAGCGTTTTCTTCAAACTCAGATCCAAGTACAAGGTGCATTTCAACTGTACGCTTTGCTAATGTTTGAATTTTATGGAATAAATTTAATCCTACCCAATCAATAATTTGTGCGGGCACTTCTTTTATTCCTAATCTTTTATATAATTCTGTTGATGGTAAAGAGTTTACATCAATGTTTTTATTTTCTATATTCAAAAATACTTTGTGCAGTTCTTTTAACATATATTCCCAGGCATCACCCTGATTGGGAATCATTACCTGCATTAAGGCTATGGTAGTATATACATTATCCGAATCAACTATATTGATACTTCCCTGAAAAGCAGGCGTATTTTTAAATTCTCTCTTTTCAGATAAAAAGCAACTCATTTCATAATCCGGATTTTTTTCTGCATAAATCCTTCTAAAAAATTTTAAAATAAACTTTTCATTATAAACAATAGATGTATTGCTTTGCTCTAAGCCCAAAAATCTGGATGATTCGTAAACTACATTTGTAAAAGTTTCACTTTTGTGATATTGAACTCTTGATCTGTCATTAGGATGTGCATCTAAGATACGTTCGAATACAAGTTTCCGAAAAGATTCAAGGTAGATAGCATCAATAATATATCCTTGTTGGCCATTTATACTAATCGGTAGGATTTTCTCATTTTCTACAAAACTCTTCTCTGTAACAAAAGCTATTGGTAAAAAATAATGCTGAAAAAAAGCTTCAACAAAGTTTATCTCCAATATCAAACCATAATAAACTTCAGCACCCTTTTGAATTCTAAAGTATTTAACCAGTTCAATATATTTCAACTTGCTGGCTTTTCCTCCATACCAACGTTGTTTTACAATATAATCCTCTAATATATCTGAAAGAAAAATCTTTACAAACTCCTTATTATCAAGTAGTTCTTCCCACTTATCATCAAAATCAAAGAAAGATTGTAAAGGAGTTATTGTTGCTTCATTTGACATATTATTTATTTATTTTAAATATATGAAAAGGTAATGATGGATGCAACTCTACAAAATTATATTCATCGTACCAATTATACCTATCCTGAGTAAACAGATCATGTATTTGCACCTTATGATTATAAGATATACCCAAATCATTCAATGGCAATTGTACAAGTCCTTGCTGGCTATGATATGGATCTAAATTTACAACTATTAAAAGTTCATTTGTTTTGGAATCATCCCATTTATAAAATGCAAGCAAGTTGTCGTTCTCTACATGACAGAACTTGATATTATTCGTTTGCTGTAAAGCTATCTGTTCATGGCGAATTCTATTTACAGACGCTATAATATCTGTCAAATTATTTTCTTTTTCCCAATCATAGTTACATAATTGATATTTTTCCGAATTCAGATATTCCTCTTTTCCGGGGATAGCATCACTTATCATATACTCAAACACAGGACCATATATACCAATATTCGAACTCAAGGTTGCTGCGAGAACATAACGCTTTATATATTCTGATTCATTTGCTCCCTGCAGATGATAAGGATTGATATCGGGTGTATTGGGCCAGAAATTTGGCCGCATGAATTCTCGTTGCTCCGTTTTTGTTAATTCTTCCACGTATTCTGTAAATTCATGCTTTGAATTTCTCCATGTAAAATAAGTATAAGACTGTGTAAATCCTTGCTTAGCAAGCTGTTGCATGACTTTCGGCCTGGTGAATGCTTCTGCCAAAAACAAGACATCAGGATATCTTTTTTTGACTTCACTGATAACCCAATTCCAGAAATAATAAGGTTTCGTATGCGGATTATCTACTCTAAATATCCGTACTCCACATTCTATCCAGTAGAACAATGTATCGAGACATTCATCCCAAAGGTTTTTATAATCTTTACTTTCAAAATAAATTGGTAAGATATCCTGATATTTTTTTGGTGGATTCTCAGCATATTGCACAGTTCCGTCGGGCCTCCATTTAAACCAGTCGGGATGAGACTTCACCCACGGATGATCAGGTGCTGCCTGTAAGGCATAATCCAAGGCAATTTCAACACCGTGCTCTTCGGCCTTCTTTACTAAAGCTATAAAATCATCTTTTGTACCTAACTGGCTATGAATATCTTTATGTCCTCCATATTTTGATCCTATTCCCCAACATGAACCAACATCACCGTCTGATGCATTTTCAGTATTATTCTTTCCTTTCCTGTTCACTTCCCCAATTGGGTGTATTGGTGGAAAATACAGAGTGTCAAAACCCATTTTGGCAACACGGGGAAGCAGGCGTTCGCAATCTTTAAAAGTACCATGTACTCCTTCTTTTTCTGAAGCAGAGCGAGGAAAAAATTCATACCATGTACTAAACAAAGCCTTTTTTCTATCTACATAAACGCCTAATGTTTTAGACGTATTCGCTAATTTCTTTGTCGGATATTTAAAAAATATCTCTTTTAGTTTTTGTCCACTAGCTTCAGCAACAGCTTCATCATACTTCTCCCCTGAGGCAAATATTTCATCCAGGTGTTTTACATATGATTTTTCGGAAGATGATAATTTAGTTCTAATTGCTTTTAATAATTCAACACCTTCAAGTAATTCAGAACCAACCTGTTGTTGATCTTCTATCTTACGGTTTATTCCGTGGTGCCAGTTCAGGGCATGGTCAACCCAAGCCTGGACTTTATATGAGTATATTCCTTTCTTTATAACCGAAAATGAAGCTTTCCATTCATCATTATTAACATGCTGCATTCTTACTTCTTTCCACTTTTTTTCATTTTCGTGTTTATACAAAACAGAAGCAGCAATTACATCGTGCCCGTCTCCAAGCACATCTGCATTAACGGTAACAATTTGATCAACAACTCTTTTAATGTAAAAATCACCACAGTTAACTTGCGGTGATATATTTTCTATAACTACTCTTTTTTGATTCTGCATATTCTATTTCTTATATTACATAACCTTTAGGGATAACAGCACCTTTCTTTATTACAACAATTCCATCCTTAATAGCATATGTATCTGTTTCTGCGTCTTGCAAATGTGAGCCTCCATTAATTCTTACATCATCACCTACCCTACAGTTCTTATCTAAAATGGCATTTTTGATAAAGCATCTTTCACCAATACCCATCATTATTTTTATATTCTTGTTTTCAATTTCCTCTAATGTTTCATAGAAATCAGACCCCATCATATATGTATTAATTACAGTAGATTCCATGCCAATTCTGGATCTGACACCTATAACTGAACGATCAATTTTGGAAGCGTGAATAATACAACCATCAGCTATTATTGATTTATTCAAAGATGTTCCTGAAATTTTTGAAGTTGGTAACATTCTGGCCCTGGTAAAAATCCTCTTATCCTTATCATAAATATCGAATTTTGGCATATCATCGGTCAGACCGATATTCGCCTCAAAAAATGAGTCGATATTCCCTATATCTGTCCAGTATCCTTCATAAGGAAAACTTATAACATTGTGTTTGTCAATAGATTGAGGGATTATTTCTTTACCAAAGTCTATGGTGTCCGTATTTTCTAAAAGATCAAACAATAATTTTCTATTAAATATATAAATACCCATGGATGCCAAATATTCCCTACCTTCATCTTTCATTGCCTTACTCACTTTCGATTTCAAATCAGGCAAAAGGCTCTTCTCAGGTTTTTCAACAAAAGTCTTAATATAACTATCTTTGTCTGTTTTTAAAATTCCAAATTCCGAGGCATCTTTATCATTAACCGGTAATGTAGCTATGGATATTTTGGCATCTTTTGAAATATGCTCTTCTAGCATATCCCTGAAATCCATTTGATATAATTGATCGCCGGATAATATCAAAGCATAATCAAACTCATGAGACCTGAAATGGTGTAAACTTTGTCTTACAGCATCAGCAGTTCCCTGGAACCATGATTTACTTTGAGGTGTTTGCTCAGCAGCTAAAACATCAACAAAAGCACTGCTGTAAAAACTGAACTGATATGTATTTTTAATATGTTTATTTAGTGAAGCAGAGTTAAACTGTGTTAAAACATACATTCTTTTAATATCTGAATTGATACAGTTAGAAATTGGAATATCAACCAGTCTGTATTTTCCAGCTATCGGAACAGCTGGTTTTGAACGTTTCTCTGTTAGAGGATGTAATCTTGATCCCTGGCCACCGCCTAAAATTATTGCTAAAACTTTTTTATAGAACATATCGAAATTAAATTAATGATTTGTATAACTCTTCAACTTGTTTTGCTATTGCTGCCCAGTCAAATGTTTCTTCAACTCTTTTTCTGCCATTTTTGGCCATTTTCTTAGCCAAATCTTGGTTTTTAATCAATTCATTAATTCCATCAGCCAGGTCTTTTGAAAATTTATCCGGATCTACCGGTTCGAATGGTGCTTCATTCTGTTGTTCCAGAGGAACCAATATTCCTGTTTCACCATTGACAACAACTTCTTTTATTCCACCTACAGCACTTGCTACAACTGCAGTTTCACAAGCCATTGCTTCAATATTGATTATTCCAAATGGTTCATATATAGATGGACAACAAAAAACATCTGCATGTGAATACAATTGTATTACTTCTTTTTTGTCCAACATTTTATCTATCCAGATAACATTATCCCTGGTTTTTTTCACCTCATTAACACTGTCTTCCATCTCTTTTGCAATTTCAGGTGTATCCGGTGCACCGGCACATAAAACTACCTGTGTATCAGGGTCAATATATTTTATAGCATTAACCAAATGAATTATTCCTTTTTGTCTTGTAATTCTACCTACGAAAAGAACATAAGGTTTTGATTTATCGATACCATATTCTTCAAGCGTTGAGGTTTCCTCAGTAACTACATACTCTTGAAGATTGATCCCATTATAAATCACTTCTATTTTTTCTTCATCAACATCAAAATGTTTTAATACATCATCTTTTGTTTCTTTCGATACAGCAATGATAGCATCGGCCATTTCAATTGCAGTTTTTTCAACCCATGATGACGTATCATATCCCCTGCCTAATTGCTCCCTTTTCCATGGCCTTAACGGCTCTAATGAATGTGTTGTTATTACTAACGGAATACCATAACTTAATTTCGCAACTATACCTGCAAAATGAGCATACCATGTATGACAATGCACCACATCAGCATCTATGTCATCAGCATTCATATGAATACATGTACTTAAAGTTTTTAATACAGCTTTTAGCTTGTCGTTTGTATTATCAAAAGCCGGATTATCAAAAGGAAAACCTTTAACTGTTAAATTACCTGATTTTTCATCCTGATCTCCAAAACTTCTTACATCTACCTCCATTAGCTTAGCTAATTCTGCAGCCAAATATTCAACATGAACTCCGGCTCCGCCATAAACATAAGGTGGAAATTCTCTTGTATAAAAAAGTGTCTTCATTATTGAAATTTAATTTTGAGTTTTTTATTATTTAATCATCAGTTTCAGATTATTGCAATTAAAATAAATGCCTTTTAAAATTACTGAATATTTTCCACTTCTATGACTAAATAAACAGATTTGATTATCGGATAATTTCTCTTTGGTTAAAAATGCAAAATTATGTATATTTTTTCAAAATATCACCGTTAACATACTATATTATCAATAAAAAAAACGCTATTCTATAATATTCACAAAAACAAACTACTTCGCTTTATAAATCCTCAAAATTAACTATCAACCTGAGTTCAACCTAAGCTTTACACACAGTTTCAGGTAATTAGCTCATCACAAACAAAAAAGCCAGAGCTTCATTTAAAGAAACCCTGACTTTTTTATGAATTATCAAAAAAAACCTTAACCTAAACCAAAGCTAATTTTTCAATATCAGAAAGTAATAATTGAATATTTTTTTTACTATTATCTAATTCATTTAAAACAGATGCTTTAGAGCTTTCAAATCTATCCTTCACTCCGGTAAACAAATCTTGATAATATTTAATACCTTCATCTAAATTTTTAGCAAAAGAAGTTAAATACTTTTCTTGTTTTTTATCCATCGCATCTTTTGATTCCTCCAATTTATCTTTTAAATAATCGATATAAATATTCAATTCTTTGATAAACATATTTGGACGATCAGTTCTGGAAATTATATTGGCTTTACCATAAATATGATCGATCATCTCTTTTAAGCTCGCTTTTTTAGAAAAATAAGCCATATTAGGCCCCGGACAAACAGAAACCCCTTCTCCTTCAACTTTAGTATCTAAATTATTTACTAATAATGCTGAAGTTCCCAAACCTACACAAATACACGATTTATCGGTAATTTTATCATAAGCCTTTTTATACTCTTCGCCGGTTAAATTTTCTTTATCCAAAGAATTGATTTTAAGTCTTTGATATTGTCTCGAAGCTGTACAAATAGCTTCATCTGTAAATTCTTTATTTATCGACACATATAGTTTCGGACAAGAACTACCAGGCCTTCCACTTTCAATTTTCAATTGTTTTTCCAGATCTTTTGTATTCCCTCTTAAATTATTAAAAGGCACGCCTAATGGCGAAATATTACTCAGGTATAAATCATCCTCTTTAGCTTCCGCTAATTTATCCAATGTTTGAGGATCTGTAGTTGTAGCTTCGGGAACCAATAAAAACGGGGTACCCCAACCAACAGAATCCACTCCGTATTCATCAATTAAAAACTGATGTTCTTCATTGGTACCAACACCTCCCTGGGCAGTAATTTGTACTTTTAAATTTTCAGCAGGAACAATCCTTTCATTACTTGCTAAGGCTTTTCTTAAAATTTCATTAACCGAATCTTCCAGCTCTGTTCGTTTTTCTTTGAACTCACCCAAAATAGGTCCCATTAAAAAACCTTCGGTAGCAAAAGCATGGCCTCCACAATTTAAACCGGATTCTATTCGGTATTCAGAGACCCAAACACCTTTTTTGGCTAGGAATTTTCCCTGGATCAAAGCAGACCTGTAATCACTTACTTTTAAAGCAATTTTCTTTTTAATATTTCCGTTTTTATCCGGAAAGAAATCATCAAATTTATCAATATAACTGTACAACCTTGGATTCATACCCGCTGAAAGAACCAAAGTAGAGCTCAGATCACTGTTTGCAAATCCTCTTAATGCAGCATGTGCATCATTGTATTCACTACTAAGTTCTTCACCATCTTTAATATTTGTCCTATCGAGCTTGGTCATTATATTAACATCAATACTCCCTTTATACAAATTATCTTTAATTCGGTTTTTGATTTCTTCTAAATCGAAATTCTTTGTTACGAAATTTTCAAATTCCTTTTTAATTTCAGAACTGTCTGGCAACATATTCAGATAATCTTTCAATCCGTTCTTTTTCTCAATAGTTGCAATTTTTAGCTCTTCAAATTTCTTTTCGGTAACTTCATTCAATAGATTTAAATAAGAAGTGATTCTCTTCGCCCTAAAATCATCAATCTTATTGGTGATCTCTTTATAGGGAACCTCATATTTTTTACTATATACCTTTCTCAATTTTTCGAGTAAGATATCATCTACCAATGAAATCACAGAATCAATACCATAATGACTCACCTTTAGCGGAGAATCAATGGTAAAACCAATTCCCATTACAGGAATATGGAATGAATGTGCTTTTTTCATCTTTAAATATATTAGTTATACTTTTATTCTTTAGTTATAAAATTGGCGAGAATAAATATATATTTATCCTCGCCGTTAGCGCTGCAAGTTACGATTTTTTTATCCTTTGGAGTTATTAATATTATTTTTATGATAATCTTTACACTTTTGATCTTTTATTTTCT
>JBDLIB010000011.1:0-33199 GCA_039715085.1 Bacteroidota bacterium
ACCCCTTTGGAGTCCCGTTGCCAGATCCTTCTCATTGCGATGCTAGGGGTGGCTGTGAGGAGCTACTGTGATAGCCATCACACGGACAAAATTGGCCCGCGGCATGGAGGCGCTGTCTACTGAGTGAGGGCCACATTAAAGGTCTATAAAGACCATAAAGGTTGTAAATTTACAAATGAAAATACAAAACCGGTTGAAATAAAGGTACATCGTAAGAAAGTAGTCGTTGAACCCGGAGAATTGGTTGAATTATAAGTGCCAAAACTCATCGGATGACTATATCCGGAGATATTAAAGTCATCCGATGAGTAATAAATAATCCTTAAAAGGGGAACTATTACAATGATTTTTAAATCTGCGTAATCTGCGAGATATAAACTATAAACAATGAAAAAATTAATCAGCCTTTCCTTAATATTTTTATTTTTTTTTAATTTTTCTTTTGCTCAAAACCGACCTGCAAATAGCAAAGAAATTCAAAAAGCAGAACCTCCATTTTGGTGGGCAGGTATGAAAAATTCCAAATTGCAATTGATGCTTTATGGAAAAAATATTTCAGGTTATTCTGTAAATATTCCTGATAAGGATATTATTATGGATAGCTTGTCAAAAGCTGAAAGTCCTAATTACCTGTTCTTAAATTTGGATCTGTCTAAAGTTAATTTTGCAAAAGATTTTGAAATTGTACTTACCAAAAAAGGTGCAAAGAACTTAATCTATACTTACTTCATTAAAAACAGAACTACAACCTCAAAAAACAGAAAGGGATTTGACAGCTCAGATGTGATCTATCTGATCACTCCTGATCGCTTTGCAAATGGAAATCCTAAAAATGATATTATTCCAGGGTTAAAAGAAACCACTATTGACAGGAGTGAAGATTATTCCAGGCATGGTGGTGATATACAGGGTATTATTGATCATCTGGACTATATCGAAAAAATGGGATTCACGGCTATCTGGCCAACTCCAGTATTAACCAACGATATGCCAGGAAGCTCCTATCACGGCTATGCCATGACAGATTTTTATCAGGTTGATCCTCGTTTTGGAAATTTGGAAGATTATATCAACCTCGCTAAAAAAGCCAACGAAAAAGGTCTTAAATTAATAATGGACCAGGTGGCAAACCACTGTGGCAGTGAACATTGGTGGATGAAAGATTTACCTTTTGAAGATTGGGTAAATTATCAGAAAGAATATCTTAATGAAAATCTAATAGTTACCAATCATCGAAGAACTACAAACCAGGACATGTATGCTTCAAAAAGCGATAAGGAACTAATGACAAATGGTTGGTTTGTAACAGCTATGCCCGACTTAAATCAAAGAAATCCATTTATGGCCAAATATATAATTCAAAACAGTATTTGGTGGATTGAAACTTTGGGATTACAAGGTATAAGACAAGATACATATCCTTATTCGGATAAGAATTTCATGTCGCAATGGGCCGGAAGCATTATGAATGAATACCCTGATTTTAGTATCGTTGGTGAAGAATGGAGTTATAACCCTCTTTTGGTTGGATATTGGCAACAAGGGGCTAAAAATAAAGATGGTTATCAGTCCAATTTAAAATCATCGATGGATTTTCCTATGCAAAAAGCAATAGTTGAAGGGTTGAATGATGAAGAATCATGGGATAAAGGCCTTGTAAAATTATTTGAAGGACTGGCAAACGATTTTGCTTATGCAAATCCAAACAATATTTTGGCTTTTCTCGATAATCATGATAAAAGCAGGGTTTATACCGAATTTCATGAAAACCCTACACTTACTAAAATGGCTTTGAGCTATTTATTGGTTTTACCACGCATTCCTCAGATTTATTACGGTACAGAAATTTTGATGGATGACAGTGAAAAACCCGGCGACCATGGTTTGATACGTTCAGATTTTCCAGGAGGATGGGATAAAGACAAAGTAAATGCTTTTACAGGTGATGGCTTAAATTCTGAGCAAAAAGAAATGCAATCTTATTTAAAGAAAATTCTGAACTATCGAAAAACAAGTGAAGCTATCCACAAAGGAAAAACAATCCATTTTGCTCCTGAAAAAGGAGTTTATACCCTCTTCAGAATTTATGAGAATGAAGTTGTTGTATTGATAATTAACAAAAACGACTCACCATTGACTTTTGATCTAAGTAGATTTAAAGAAATTGGTTTAGATGGGAAAAAGTTGAAAAATATTATCTCGGATGAAGAACTTATCTGGAATAATAAAATGCTGATAAATTCAAAGGGAAGTATTCTCTTAACAACAAATATTGATAGAAAATAAAAAAGCTTATGTGATAATTCTTAAGGAACTTTGCGTAAAGCCTTAGCGGACCTAGCGGTCAGATTAAAAATGAAAAAAATAATATTCCTTATTTTCTTTTTTATACTTCAAAACTCATTTTGTCAGGTAACATTCATTATCGACAATCTTCCTGAAAACATACCAAAAAAAGCTTCTGTTTATATTTCCGGTGATTTTGAAGGATGGACCGGAGGACAGGAAAAGTTTAAACTAAAAGTATATAATAATAAATATCTTATTACAATTCCGGAAACAGGAAAAACAATCCAATTTAAATTTACGCTCGGTAGTTGGGAAACTGTGGAAACAGGAAAAAAAGGAGAAAATATTGTTAACAGAAATTATACTTTCCATAAAAAAAATGATACTGTAAATATTGTAATTCAAAACTGGTCTTCATCCAAATTGAAAAAATCAACTACTACAAAAAATGTATCTGTTTTATCAGAGGATTTCTTTATACCCCAATTAAACAGAAATCGAAGAATTTGGATCTATCTTCCACCCGATTATGAGTCTTCAAAAAAATCTTATCCGGTGATGTACATGCACGACGGACAAAATTTATTTGATACAACAACCTCTTATTCAGGTGAATGGGAAATAGATGAAACTTTAGACAAACTTTATAAGGAAAGTGGATTTGGATTGATTGCAATAGGAATTGACAACGGAGGTGATCATAGGTTAGATGAATATTCCCCATGGGAAAATAAAAAATACGGAGGGGGTGAAGGTGCTGCCTATGTTGATTTTATTGTTAAAACTTTAAAACCTTATATTGATAAAAACTACAGAACCAAATCCGACAAAGAAAATACGGCAATAATGGGAAGTTCAATGGGGGGATTGATCTCCTATTATGCAGGATTGAAATACCCTGATCTTTTCACAAAAACAGGAGTGTTTTCTCCTTCTTTTTGGTTTTCTGATAAGAGTTTTGACTATGCAAAAGCACATGGAAATCAACAAAATTTAAAAATGTATTTTTTGGCCGGAGGGAAAGAGGGCGATAATGTTGCTTTTTCAGGAATTAGCAAAACTGCAGAAGATTTGGATAAAATGATGGAAATTTTAAAAAAGGAAGGTTTTAATCCTCAAAATATTAATTCTAAAGTAGTACCAGATGGAAAACACAATGAGAAATTGTGGAGGGAAAATTTTGAGGAAACTGTTTTGTGGTTGTTCGAGGAATGAATGTCTCCCCTCTTGAGAGGGGATTAAGGGGTGTGTTATTACATCTTTATATTAAAACCAATCAAAACACACCCCTGAAGCTGATAAAAAGGTACAATTAAATATTCAAAAACTAAGAAAGTATAAAATCATGATAAAATTAAAAATAAACAGGTCAGCTTCTTCCCCTCTCAAGAGGGGAGACTCCAAAATCAGTATTTTTAAAATAAAACTATTATTTATTATACTACTTATTTCAAGTAGTATTTTAGCACAAAACAGTACCAGAGTTTTTAAGAGCTTCAACGAATCCAATAACGGCTTTGAGTTAAACACCAACGATGGAAAATACATAGTCAAAGCATATAATGAAAATATAATTGAAACTACCTTTATCCCTCAGGGGGAAAAGATCAATAACAATTCACATGCTGTTGTTTTAAAACCAAAAAGTATCCTTTCTGAAACTTTAGAAACTACTAATATCATAGAATATTCCACAAAAGGAATCAAAATTAAAATCCAAAAATCACCATTTCAGATTACTTATTTCCACAAAAACAGACTCCTGCTTTCTGAAAAGAACGGATACATAAAAACAGACAGTACTGAAGTGTTGGATTTTAATATTTCTCAAGAAGAAATGCTTTACGGTGGTGGAGCCAGAGTTTTAGGAATGAACCGCCGTGGCAACAGGTTACAGTTATACAACAGGGCACATTACGGTTATGAAACTCATTCCGAACTGATGAACTATACCATGCCCCTCGTATTGTCCTCAAAGATCTATGCAGTTCACTTTGACAATGCTCCAATCGGGTTTTTAGATCTTGACAGTAAAAAGAATAACACCCTAAGTTATGAGACCATCAGCGGTAGAAAAACTTACCAGGTAATTGCAGGTGATAGCTGGGAAGATCTGATTATAAATTATACCGATCTTACCGGAAAACAACCACTTCCACCACGTTGGGCTTTGGGTAATTTTGCCAGCAGAATGGGCTATCACAGCGAAAAAGAAACTCGTGAAACCGTTCAAAAATTTGAAGAAAATAATATTCCTCTTGATGCAGTAATAATTGACCTTTATTGGTTTGGTGCAGAACTCAAAGGAACTATGGGAAATCTGGAATTTTTTAAAGACTCCTTCCCTACTCCTAAAAAAATGATAGATGATTTTAAGAGAAAAGGAGTGAAAACTATTTTAATTACCGAACCATTTATCCTGACTACTTCAAAAAAATGGAAAGAGACATCTGAACAAGGCCTTTTAGGTAAAGACAGCTTAGGAAATCCTTATCGTTATGATTTTTATTTCGGCAATACCGGAATTATCGATATTTATAACCCAAAAGCAAAGGACTGGTTTTGGAATATTTATAAAGATTATAACGAGATGGGAGTTTCCGGTTGGTGGGGAGATCTGGGTGAACCCGAAGTACACCCTTCAGACCTTATCCACGCAGCAGGAACAGCCGATGAAGTGCATAATATCTACGGACATGATTGGGCAAGACTTGTTTATGAAGGATATCAAAAAGATTTCCCCGATCAAAGGCCTTTTATCCTAATGCGAGCCGGGTACTCAGGAAGTCAGCGATTTGGTATGATCCCGTGGTCCGGGGATGTAAACCGAACGTGGGGAGGCTTGCAGGCTCAACCAGAAATCGCATTGCAAATGGGAATGCAAGGATTGGCTTATATGCACTCTGACCTCGGTGGTTTTGCCGGTGGTGAGGTCTTAGATTCCGAATTATATACCCGATGGTTACAATATGGTGTTTTTCAACCAATTTACCGACCACATGCCCAGGAAAGCGTAGCACCGGAGCCTGTTTTTCACGATGATAAAACCAAATTTTTAGCAAAGAGAGCTATCGATCTTAGATATAGTTTATTGCCTTATAATTATACTCTAAGTTTTGAAAATAATCAAACAGGAGCACCTTTGATGCGGCCTCTGTTTTTTGAAGAACCGGATAATGTTTCTTTGCAAAATTCGGCTGTATCTTACCTATGGGGAAATGACTTTCTAATATCACCAGTGTTGAGTTCGGGACTAAAAGAACAAGAAATTTACTTTCCAAAATCGAGCAATTGGTTCGATTTTTATACAGATGAGAAATTCGACAAAGGTGCAACAAAGAATATTGAAACTCACAAAGAATACATTCCAACCTTTGTTAGAGCAGGTGCATTTATACCGATAGTAGAACCTATTCAAAGCACTGACCTTTATTCTATTGAAAAACTACAGCTACACTATTATTTTGACAAAGATGTCACTAAAAGTTCAGGTAAATTATACAATGATGATGGAGCCACTCCAAATGCTTTCGAGAAAGGAAAATACGAAATCTTAAACTTTACAGGTTCCACTAACAACAACGAACTTGTGATTGAGATCAACTCCGAAACAGGAAAAGATTTTCGTCCGAAAAACAAAGAAATTGAACTGATAATTCATAATATTTCTTCAAAACCAAAAAAAATAAAACATTATAAATATCATTGGAATTCGAATAAGAAAACCTTAACTATTCCTGTAATAGACATTAAAAAAGAACTGACAATTAGAATTAAACTAAATTAATATGTTAAAAAATATTCTTACAAAAAGATCCTCTTTACGTCCTTTGCGAAAAACCTTAGCGTCCTTTGCGTTAAAATATTTTGCAATTATGATTATCTTAATAAGCTGTAAAGAATCACCAAAACAAGAAGTCATAAAAATAAATCCATCCATGGAAACACCTTTTATCTGGGAAGGAGCAAATCTTTATTTTTTACTTACAGACCGCTTTAATAACGGAGATGTGAGTAATGACATAAATTATGATCGAACTAAAGAAACCGGGAAGTTAAGAGGTTTTGAAGGAGGTGACATCAAAGGTATCATCCAAAAAATTGACGAGGGTTACTTTACCGGCCTGGGAATAAACGCTATCTGGTTTACACCAATTTTTGAGCAGGTTCACGGAAGTGTTGATGAAGGAACTGGAAACACTTATGGTTATCACGGTTATTGGATCAAAGACTGGACAAATCTGGATGCCAATTTTGGCACAAAAGAAGATCTAAGAGAACTGGTTGAAAAAGCACACCAAAATGGGATTAGAATTGTTATGGATGCCGTAATAAATCATACGGGGCCTGTCACAGATAAAGATCCGGTGTGGGCTGAAGATTGGGTGAGAACCGGCCCTCAATGTAATTATAAAACCTTTGAAACCACTACTGCATGTACTCTGGTTAAAAACTTACCCGATGTTTTAACAGAGAGTAATGAAAATGTTGAACTGCCTGAATTTTTGGTGAAAAAATGGAAAGAAGAAGGTAGGTACGAACAGGAAATTGCCGAATTAGATGCATTTTTTAAAAGAACCGGTTACCCGAGAGCCCCTCGTTTTTATATCATTAAATGGCTTACCGATTATATTTTAGAATTCGGAGTTGATGCATACAGGGCTGATACAGTAAAACATACTGAAGAGTCTGTTTGGGAAGAATTTAAAAATGAATGTGATTTCGCTTTCGCGGAATGGAAAAAGAATAATCCTGAAAAAGTTTTGGATGAAAACGACTTTTTCCTTTTTGCCGAAGTTTATAATTACAATATCAGCAATGCAAAAGCATTTGATTTTGGAGATAAGAAAGTGAATTATTTTGATTATGGTTTCGATGCCATGATCAATTTTGAATTCAAATCAAATGCAAATGATGATTATGAAGATATTTTCTCAAGATATTCTTCCATTTTAAATAGCGATCTAAAAGGGAACACTGTAATAAATTATGTATCCTCTCACGATGACGGAGGGCCATTTGATAGGGAGAGAAAAAGATCCATAGAATCTGCAAACAAGTTGATCCTGAGTCCGGGAATTTCACAGGTGTATTATGGTGATGAATCTGCCAGATCATTAATCATTGAAGGAACTGTTGGAGATGCTACCTTACGTTCGAATATGAATTGGGAGGAAATCAACACTGATGCAGAAACTCAAAAAATCTTAAAACACTGGCAAAAGTTGGGCCAGTTTAGAAACAATCATCCTGCAATTGGTGCAGGTATTCATACAATGATCTCAAAAACGCCTTATATATTCAGTCGTATTTTACAGAAAAATGATTTTGAAGATGCGGTGATTATAGGACTTGATCTACCTTTAGGGAAGAAAGAAATTGAAGTTTCCAATATTTTTAAAAATGGTGATATTTTGAGAGATCATTACTCGGGAAATGAAATTGAAGTAAAAAATGATAAAATTGTATTAACAACCGATTTTGAGGTTGTTTTATTAGAATTAAAATAAAATGAGTATAAAATATTTTTTTGTTGTAATAGTTTACATGCTGGTTTCTATTTCGTGTAAACAGGAATCTTCTTTTATCACAGAAGTTACATCGCCAAACGAGAAGATAAAATTAAACTTTGATCTATCATCTAAAGGTGAGTTAAGTTATTGTGTTGTTTTTGATAATAATACTGTTATTGATACTTCTTATCTGAGTTTCGATCTGAAAGATCAGCCTTCAATTAAAGATGGATTCAGAATTGTTTCCTCACAATTAAGTTCATTTGATGAAACCTGGCAAATGAAATGGGGCGAACAGGTTGATGTTAGAAATAATTATAACCTCTTAGTTATTAAATTACAAGAATCTAAAAAACCCAATAGAAAATTAAATTTAGAGTTTAAATTATATGATGATGGTTTAGGTTTCAGGTATGTTTTCCCTGAACAGGAAAATTTGAAGGAAGTAATTATTACAGATGAAAATACCGAATTCGATTTAACTGAGGATTACAAAGTTTGGTGGATTCCTGGTGACTGGGACATTTATGAACATCTGTACAACACTTCAAAACTTTCTGAAATTGATGCTATAAGCAAGTCCAAACACCTGAATCTGGCGCAATCTTATATTCCTGAAAATGCTGTAAACACACCTGTTACCATGCGATCTGAAAATGGATTACATTTGAGTTTTCACGAAGCTGCATTAGTTGATTATTCGGGAATGACCTTAAAAGTAGATAGCAAAAATTTATCGTTGACGAGTGAACTGGTCGGAAGTGATATTAATGGTTATAAAGTAAAAAGATCTACACCTTTTAGTACACCATGGCGTACAATTCAAATTGCAGAAAAAGCAACCGACTTAATTGAATCCAATCTGATCGTAAATTTAAATGAACCCAATAAAATTGGAGATATTTCCTGGTTTAAACCAAAGAAATATTCGGGAATCTGGTGGGAAATGCATTTGTTTAAATCATCATGGGATCTGAATTCAGGCAAACATGGTGCAACTACCGAAAAAGCAAAAGAACTGATAGACTTCTCAGCTGAAAACAATATCAAAGGAATGCTGGTTGAAGGCTGGAATACAGGTTGGGAGCATTGGGTAGGCTTTGAAGACAGGGAAGGTGTATTTGACTTTGTTACTCCTTATCTTGATTATGATCTAAAAGAAGTGGTTCGTTATGGCAAAGAAAAAGGGGTTGAATTGATCATGCATCATGAAACTTCTGCTGCACCAAGAACATACGAACAACAACAAGATACTGCTTATGCACTCATGAAGTCGTTAGGAATTCACTCTGTTAAAACCGGTTATGTAGGGAAAATTATTCCGAAAGGAGAATACCATCATGGTCAATGGATGGTAAACCATTATAATAATACGGTAGAAAAAGCAGCAAAATACCAAATTGCCATCAATGCACATGAACCGATTAAAGCAACAGGTTTAAGAAGAACCTATCCAAATACAATTTCGCGTGAAGGGTTAAGAGGACAAGAATTTAACGCTTGGGCTTCTGACGGTGGAAATCCACCTGAACATCTACCTATTGTAGCATTTACACGAATGCTTTCCGGACCAATTGATTTTACCCCGGGAATTTTTGATATTAAATTTGATAAATACAGAGAAGAGAATCAGGTAAATACCACTTTAGCACATCAATTAGCTCTTTATGTTGTAATCTATAGTCCTATTCAAATGGTTCCTGATCTAATGGAAAATTATAAAGGAAACGAAGCTTTCCAATTTATAAAAGATGTTGGTGTAGACTGGCAAAAGACCAAAGTGTTGAACGGAGAGGTAGGAGATTTTACAACAATTGCCCGACAAGAAAAAGACACCGGTAACTGGTTTGTTGGAAGTATTACAGATGAAAACAGAAGAGAATTTGATATCACTCTGGATTTTCTGGATGAAAATGAAACATACGAAGCCACATTCTATAAAGATGGTGTTGATGCTCATTGGGATAAAAATCCTACATCAATAGAAATTGAAAAAATAAAAGTAAATAATAAATCCAAAATTAAACTAAACTTAGCCGAAGGTGGTGGAGTTGCAATAAGTATTATAAAAAATTAAGTGACATGAAATTTAAAAATATCATATTTGTAATTACGGCAATGATAGTATTCTCAAATTGCACAGACAAAAAGGTAACCGAACCGGAAAACAAAATGAAAGAAAAAGAAAACAAGAAAGTTATCTACCAGGTTTTCACCAGGTTATTTGGTAATGAAAATACAACCAACAAGCCCTGGGGAACCATAGAAGAAAACGGCGTTGGGAAATTCAATGATTTTACAGATGAAGCACTACAGGGAATTAAAGATCTGGGAATAACGCATATTTGGTATACAGGTGTTTTACACCATGGTATGGTAACAGACTACACTAAATACGGAATTTCAAATGATGACCCCGACGTTGTTAAAGGAAGAGCCGGTTCTCCTTATGCGGTAAAAGATTATTACCAGGTTGATCCTGATCTTGCCGTTGACCCTGCGAAAAGATTTGAAGAATTTGAGCAACTAATTGAGCGAACTCATAAAAATGGTTTAAAGGTAATAATCGATATAATACCTAATCACGTAGCCAGAAATTATGAAAGCAAAAATAACCCTGAAGGAGTAAGTGATTTTGGAGCAAATGACGATAAATCAAAAACTTATAGTAAAAACAATAATTTTTATTATGTAGTTGGTGAAGATTTTAGAGTTCCCGAATGGTTAGATGGTTACAGGCCTTTAGGAGGGGAAGAACACCTTCTTGCTGATGGTAAATTTGAAGAAAAACCTGCAAAATGGACCGGAAACGGATCTCGTATGGCCCAACCACATTTTCACGACTGGTATGAGACGGTTAAAATTAATTATGGTATTCGACCTGATGGTTCGAAAGACTTTGAAGAACTTCCAGACGGTTTTGGAGGTAAAGAATATCAAGACCATTATACTTTTTGGAAAGATAAGGATATTCCTAGTTCCTGGGTGAAATTTAAAGATATAGCTTTGTTCTGGCTGGAAAAAGGAGTTGATGGTTTCCGCTTTGATATGGCTGAAATGGTTCCTGTAGAGTTTTGGAGCTATATGAACTCTACGATAAAAGTAAATTATCCAAATGCTTTGCTTCTGGCCGAAGTTTATAATCCTTCTCTGTACCGCGATTATATTCACTTGGGAAAAATGGATTATTTATATGATAAGGTTGCTTTATACGACAGTATAAAACATATCGTTCAAGGGCATGGATGGACAGATGCTTTACCAAAAATTCAGGAAGATTTGACTGACATTGAACACAATATGCTTCACTTCTTAGAGAATCACGATGAACAACGTATTGCTAGTGCCGATTTTGCAGGATCTGCCGAAAAAGGAAAACCTGCCATGGTTGTGTCAACAACAATAAGTACTTCACCAACTTTACTCTATTTTGGACAGGATGTAGGTGAACCGGGAAATGAAAATGCAGGTTTTGGCAGTCCAACCCGTACATCAATCTTCGATTATATTGGTGTACCTCATCACCAGCGCTGGATGAATAACAAAAAGTTTGACGGAGGACAATTATCTGAAAGTGAAAAAGAGCTTCATGACTTTTACAAACGATTGTTGAATTTCACAATAAATAGTAGTGCTTTGATGGGTAATTATCAGGAGATTCACAGTTTCAATCGCTATAAAACCGAAAATTACAACCATAGAGTATATTCTTTTGTAAGATGGAGTGAAGATGAAAAATTAATCATTGTTTCTAATTTCGATACAAATGACAGTTACGAATTTGAATTAAAAATTCCTGAAAATGTGATAAGTTCATGGAAGTTAGATGACGGAAATTATACTTTTAAAGATCAATTGTACGGAAATATTTCAACAACTTTAAAAGTAGAGAAAGGATTCGGTTCGATAAAATTAAAAATAAATCCATTAGAATCTTTAATTTTAAAACTATAAAAAGCGAATGCCTCAAAAGTTATACGAAGAGGGTCATTTTATTACTTTTGAGGCATTCATTAATAACTCAAACGAGGGGGAATTTGCAATAAGTCATTGATTTTTAAGTAATAATTTTTGTTTATTATCTTTCATAATATCTTTGATCATCTTAAAAATCTTTTTCTTAACATATCTAAACTTTAATTCAAAGGCTGCAAAATCTTTCTTTATTCTTTTTTGTTCTTTCCTGATCTCATTTCTGGCATTTACCTGCAAACTTTCTACCAAAGTTGCGAGATGTTTATGATGTGTCTGGATTTCAATAGAAAGTTCGTTATTCATTTTTTCGACATCTTTCAATTTCTGTATTAGCTTTTTAGCAGGCTCATATAACTCCTTAGAACTCAAATCCAAAAAATGTGCGCTTAATAAATGTTCTAAAAACAATTGTTCATCCTCAATAAAATCAAGCTCCTCAACCCATTTATTGGATTGACGTTGTAATTTGAATAAATATTTTTTGAATTTTTCTTTTTCTAAATTAGCTGAAGCATTCATTGGTTCATTTTTTAATTAAACTAAATGACATTAAGATATTTCTATCACCCTCTTTTGAGAAAGTTCTTCTTTATCTATTTTAGCTAATGTTAATTTTAATATTCCTTCTTCATAGGTGGCTTCGATATTCTCTTCTTCATCTACATTTTCAGGTAGTGTTATTGAACGGGAAAAAGTATTATAACTGAATTCTTTTCGAGTATAGTCACCTTCTTTTTCTTCTTTTTCCTCTTTTTTTTCAGCCGAAATATGAAGAACTCCATTTTCAATGGTAATTTCAAAATCTTTTTTTGAAAAACTTGGCGCAGCTACTTCGATTTCAAAGTTGTCGTCGTTTTCTTTGATATTCATAGCCGGAACCCACTTTCTTTCAGAAAAAAATTCATCTGAAAATAATCTGTCAGTTCCGATAAGATCAGAGAACATGGTATCATACCATGGTAGTCGGTGTTTTTTAAATTTTACTAAAGTCATGACATTATTTTTTAAATTAATACTTATTTTGCTCAATTGCATAATCAAAAATTGTTCGACAGGTTGTCAACCATCAACAATCAAATTCATTCTAATCAAGGGAACTTTAGCAGATTAAAAAGAGGCTGTTTTCATTACAACCTCTTTTTTAATGATAAATTATTAAAGGAAATTTCCTTCTCCATCTGTTCTTACTCTCATTTTTTTATCCCCATTTTGGAGTTTCATTTTATATTCAGCTTTAGTTCCTTTTTGATGGTGATAATTAACTTTATAAACGTCTGAGTATATAGTCCAACCAGGGAATCGTTCGTACACAGAATTTAAAACATTCTTAGGTACTTTAACATTTTTAAATTTCTCGATAGTTCTTAGAAGATTTCCTTCTTTATCATAAGCTGCTACAATTTTTCCATCAGGTATATAGAAATATACTTGATAAAAATCGTATTCATCTCTATAAAATTCTGATTCTTTAAGATCGAAATTTGCAACTTGTCTTTCAAGCATCTTGACATTGACAGGAGCATCTGCTGTTCCTACACTGTTCAAGTATTTATAGTTCGTGGCTCGTACCACAACTTCAGGTAATGTTCCTTCGTCAACAACCTGAGCAAAAGATGGAATGGTCAATCCCAGCATTAACAAACCTACTATTAGTTTTTTCATGATATTGGTTTTTAGATTAAATTGATATACTTTACTCTTTTACAACCATAAAGTTATCATCCAAAAACAAATAATACAATGACAGGAATCAACAAAAATACTGATTGTGATCATGTTATATTCAAAAAATCTTTAGATAAACTGATTTCAAGTAAGCTATTTTGGGAGAAATTCAAAACAATTTATTAAAAACAAGAAACAGGAAACTTTCGTTTCCTGTTTCCTTTGAAGTGATTTCATTTTTTACATTTTTCCAAACTCTATACTTCTTTTTATCTCTAAACTGAAGCTTCATTTTAAAACCTATAAAAAAAGCCTTCACTTCTTTTTAGTTGGATCTCTTAAGCGATCGACTTTTAAATCAATCATTACTTCATTTTAATTCAACCCAACTTTAACATAGTAATTTTTATACTATAATTTATTTAACAAACTTCTATTCTATTATTAAATATTTCGTCAAAGTTACAACGGTAAAAAATACAAAACAATGATCTGCATCAGCGAATTTGATGATCTAGATCACCTTTTTTAAAATTGCACCCATCCGTAGGCTTGATTCAGTAACACTACTCCTACAACAAACAGCAAAAACATCAAAAAATGAAACCATTTAAAGTCAAATTTTTCCATCAACTTTACTGCTAATTGTGGAAAAGCAAATCGGACTATTCCCTTACTCAAAGCAAACCATCCAAATAAAGTTATCATTACCCTCCAATCCGGTTCCCATATATTATGAGCAATGATATTTAACAAACCGATTGTTATTGCTAAAAATGAACTCATTATCATGAATTTTTCATCTTTTGCAAATTCAAATAATTGCTTAATCCTTTTTGGGTAAAATATCAATAACAAAAAAAAAGTAATGAAATACCAACCCCAAAATTTGGCTAAAAAAATTGAAATATCCATAATTTAATTATTTGTTTTTATGTAGTACTAATAAAGGTATTTTTGTATGAAAACTCAAATCTTCAACTTTTGGTTTAAAAAATAGTCGCTGGAATATATTGTAGTGTTTTGCAATAATGGTGATCATATCAATATTTCCCCTACTTTGTGTAAAGCAATTTACAGCTGTTTCGAAGTCTGTATTGGTAAGTGTATGGAATGTATGATCAATCTTATCTAAAAGTTTAATTAATACTTTTTTATTATGGATTTGCTCTTCATCTAACTTTCCTTCATTTAGCAAATGTAATATCCTTATACTTGAATGATTCTCTTTTGCCAAATTGATCAAGGTTTCAAGTTCTTCTTTATAATGAATTCTGAAGTCTGTAACAAAAGTAATCTCTGACGGAGCTTTATATTTTGAATCCTCCGGAACTGCTAATAAACTACAGTCCGTTTTCATTAGAACATCACCGGTATTACTGCCCATAAAGATCTCTTTGGCACCGGTTGCTCCCTTAGTTCCCATTACAATCAAATCAATCTCTTCTCTCTTTAAAATTTGTTTTACAGAGTTGGTCAAAAAATTATAATCACTGAAAACTTTAAAATTATGGTTAGATTCTGTATTTACTTTTTTGACAATTTCATCTAAACCTTTTTGTGAAGATTCATAAAGTTCTTTTTCAATTCTGGCTAATTGCTGCGCATCGTTATCCATCAACTCCTCATTTGTCAGGTATGGAACTTTATAAACATTTAACAAATGGAAAGTACAATCTTTATTCTTGAACAGATCAACGGCATATTTAATGGCATTGAATGAATTATTCGAAAAATCGGTAGGGAGAAGTATATTTTTCATAACCTGGGTATTTAAAATTTCAACTTTTTATAATGAATTCCATCCTATTTTTGAATGGTCTTTATCAATTAAATTATTTTTCACTATGCAATACCAACAATGGTATTTTAGTGTGAAAACACAATCTTTCAGATTTCGGAGTAAAAAATATTCGGTAGAATATATTGTGGTGTCTTGCTACAATTGCTATCATATCAATATTCCCTTTACTTTTTGTAAAAGAACTTATTGCAGCTTCAAAATCTGCATTAGTAACTGTATGGAATGTATGATCAATTTTATTAAAATAACTTTCTATTGTTTTTTTATTCTTTTCCTGTTTTTCATCAATCTTTACTTTGTCTTTTACGTATAAGATCCTAACACTTGAATGATTTTGTTTTGCTAAGTTGATCAACGTTTCAAGGTCTTTTTCTTCATAAGGAATTCTAAAATCTGTTGGGAAAGTTATCTCGGATAATTCTTTAAATTCCGCATCCTCAGGCACAACCAAAAGAACAGTGTCGGTTTTCTCTAAAACATCACCGGTATTACTGCCAACAAAGATTTCTTTGGCGCCTGTTGCTCCTTTGGTACCCATTACAATTAGGTCAATATCTTCTTTTTTGATGAATTGTTTTATCGAATCTGTCAAAGAATTATAGACACTATACAGTTTAAAATTATAATTGGTTTCTTTATCTATTTTATCAATAATTTCACTTAATCCTTTTTGAGATGATTCATAAGCTTCACTATCCATCATCGCAAGTTCCCGTGCATCATTTTCACTAAAACTTTCATCTGGCATATAAGGGATCTTGAAAACATTTAACAAATGGAAAGTGCAATCCTTCCCTTTAAACAGACCAAGGGCATATTTAATGGCATTGAATGAATTATTGGAAAAATCGGTAGGGAGAAGTATATTTTTCATAATAACACCTATTTAAAAAATTACGCATTATAATATTAACAAAAATTGAGCATACTTAAAATGATGTACATCAATAAAAACACTGACCCTCATCAGCTTTATTTTACTTCCTTAAGTCCTTTTTCATCGATAATTCTAATTGAATTCCTATTTGTTTCAATTAAATTTTCATCTCTAAACTCGGTCAGAGTTCTAATTAAAGTTTCCTTTGCAACCCCAATTAAGTTTGCCAAATTATAACGGGTGATTATTAAAGACCTCTTTTCATTTGCAGCATATAGCGTCAATAATGTCTCAGCGGTTTTTCCCCTTACAGTATCATAGGCTATATGAATTAATTTATCCTTAAGATCCTTTAAACTATCTGTAAGCAAGTCCATAAAATTTATCGCCAATTGGGGATTTCTCTTTACCAGGTCAAACACTTCACTTTTTCTTATTTTATAAAGTGTGGTGGTTTTTATTGCAACTGCATTTTCATGATAAGGATTATTGTGAGCAAATGAAGTAAATCCAAAAAAATCATTCTTTTTAAAAATGCCTATGATAAGTTCTTTACCATCCTGGTTTGTTTTATAGGTTTTCACTTCTCCATCAACGATATAAAAAATAAAATTACTGCTATTTCCTTTACAGAAAATAGTTTCATTTTTGCTGTAAATAAACTTTTCTTTGTCCTTAAAAACTATTTCTAAATTATCAAAATTTACATTTTCTTTGATGTAAGTTTCACTTTCTTTATCCCGTTTTTTAAAAATAGCCCTCTTTTTCAATCTGCTTTCAATTGCACTCAGTAATTCCGATTCTTCAAATGGTTTTGTAATATAATCACTAGCACCAAGATCCATACCTCTTCGCATATCACTGTGGTTTGTTTTGGCAGTCATAAAAATAAACGGTGTTTTTTGCAGGCCTTTGTTTCTCATTAAAATTTGCAAAACTCCATACCCATCTAATTCAGGCATTAAAATATCACAAATAATCAGATCGGGTTTGTGATTCATTGCTTTTTCAACACCATCTTTACCGTTTATAGCAGTCACAATCTCATAGTTTGCCAATTGTAAGATTTCAGCAGTATTTTCTCTTACAATAGTATCATCTTCTATGAGTAAAATTTTTTTCATTTGATAAAACTTTAAAACCACTTATAAGTTACGAATAAAAAATAATCTAACATTTCATGAATAATCAAATCATTCCTTTATACTCATACGAATTGGTAATTTAATTGTAAAAGAGGTTCCTTTACCTTCTTTACTCTTAAAACTTACCGAACCTCCAAGCTCTTCCACATGATATTTAACGATATTCAAGCCAATTCCGGTTCCCTGAAAGTGTAAAGCGTTTTTGGCTCTAAAAAATCGTTCAAAAATGTGTTTTTGATCTTCTTTGGGAATTCCAATCCCTTCGTCTTTTATCTTAACTCTTATATGTTTGGTACAAGAAATTTTAATTTTAATTCTCGAGTTTTCGGGTGAGTATTTAATTGCATTGTATAGGATATTTCTGAAAATAATTTCCACAATATTTTTATCCTGGAGAACTAAAATATCCTCATCACAGGGCTTCATTTTAATTTTTTGCCCTTTTCTCAAAACTGATCTTGTATTTTTAATGATCTTATCAAAATTTTCACAAAATAGAAATTCGGAAAAATGATAGTTCACCTTTTTGGTTTCTGTTTTTTCTAAAAATAAAAAATCATCTAATACCGAGTTCAATTGTTTTGACAGCCTCTTAATCGTTATAATATGATTCTGAATATTATCATTCGGACTTAAGTTATTGTACTTCTCAATTAATACTGCCGAAGATAAAATTCCACTCAATGGGGTTTTGAACTCGTGTGAAGCCAGTGATAAAAATTTGGTTTGCAATAAATTAAGTTCTTTCTCTCTTTGAAAAGCTATATTAGCATTATTTTCAGCAATAACTTTTCTATGAATTTCATTTTTCAACCTTTTATTGGAATCTTCAAGTTTTTTAACTGCAAATGATAGTTCCTTAGTTTGTTTTTTGACCTCTTTTTCAAGCTCTAACTTTGCTTCTTTTATTTTTATCTCTTCCTGCATTCTTGAAGAAATATCTGAAATTAGTGCTTTTGCATAGCCTTTACCACCATATTTCATATAGTTTAGACTAATTTCAATAGAAATTTCTTTCCCATCTTTACGAAGTCCGAAGAATCTTTTCCCAAATTCTTTGTTGATTTCCTTAGGATCCTGAAAATACGATTTAACATGATTTAAATGTAGTGATCTATATTTTTGAGGGATTATAACTTCAATATTTTTATGGAGTAGTTCATTTTTTTGGTAACCAAATATGTTTTCTAATGCGCTATTGCTCATTACAATTGTTCCATATTTATCGGTTATGCATAAACCTTCCAATAAAGAATCAAAACAAAGCTCGTAAAACCCCTTATCTTCCTGTAACATGATAGATTATCAAAATTAAATCAAACTATTAACCTGAGTTCGATCTAAGATTTATTTCACAGAAAGCCAATAGTGCATCAGATTTGATGCTAAAAATCACGAAGTTATAACGGGTTATATCAAGTGATTTTTGTTTCGAAGATGGTGTACTATTGGCTTTTCTGCCAGCAGATTTCGATAATTAGCCCATATACTTCCTCAAATTTCTTCGAATTATCCCGATAGTACTTCATAAATTTGTGTTGTCTATGGTATAATTATCTGAAACTGTAAACAAAGCTTAGATCGAACTCAGGTTATTAAGTTACTAAATTCTAATGAATTACTAAACCATTTTAAAAAATATATTTCAGATTATGCTTCCATCTTCATGGATAGTTCCAGCCACCGTTCTTCCTTTTCTTCTAATTCTTTGATAATTTCCTGTAGTTTTATCGAGGTTTCATTGATCTTTTCAGCTTCAATTTCATCGTTTACAAATTGAGCTTCAATTGCTGTTTTTTTCTTTTCCAGATTGGCAATTTCTTTTTCGAGTTTGCCAAATTCTCTTTTCTCAAGATAAGATAATTGTCCTTTTTTTGGTTCTGCTTTCCGGGTGTCTTCTTTTTTTATTATTTCCTTAGCCGAACTTGGTTTTGAATCTTCATAAACCCGATAATCGGAATAATTTCCGGGGAAGCCACTAATTCTTCCATCACCTTCAAAAACAAACAAATGATCTACTATCTTATCCATAAAATAACGGTCGTGAGAAACAACCAATAAGTTGCCGGGGAAATCTAATAAGAAATCTTCCAAGACCTGTAAAGTGACTATATCCAAATCATTAGTAGGCTCATCCAGTATTAAAAAGTTAGGATTCTGAATTAATACCGTACATAAAAACAAGCGTTTTAACTCCCCTCCCGAAAGTTTTTCCACAAAATCATATTGTTTTTTACGATCGAATAAAAAACGTTCCAGTAGCTGGCCTGCACTTATTTTTCTACCCTTTGTTAAAGGAATATATTCTCCGAATTCTTTAATGACCTCAATTACTTTTTGCCCTTCTTTAATATGAATTCCGCTTTGGGTATAATATCCAAATTTAACGGTTTCGCCAATTACAACTTTACCTGTATCTACCTGAACTGAACCTGTAATTACATTTAAAAAAGTTGATTTTCCGGTTCCGTTTTTACCAATAATCCCAATACGCTCCCCTCTTTTAAAAACATAATTATAGTCTTCAAAAAGTTGGTTTTCGTCAAACGATTTTGAAATATGATGCAGCTCTACAATTTTACTACCCAAACGCTCCATATTTATTTCTAACTGTACCTGATGATCACTACGACGCTTGTGGGCCTGTTCTTTTATCTCATAAAAATCATCGATACGTGATTTTGATTTAGTGGTACGCGCTTTAGGTTGTCGACGCATCCAGTCCAATTCTTTTTTATAAAGATTTTTGGCTTTTTCAACCGTAGTTTGTTCCACGGCAATTCGTTCCTCTTTTTTTTGTAAAAAATAAGAGTAATTTCCTTTGTAGCGATATAATTTCCCCTGATCTAACTCGATAATCTCATTGCATACTCTTTCCAAAAAGTACCGGTCGTGCGTAACCATAAAAAGTGTGATCTTCTCTTTTTTTAGATAATTTTCCAGCCACTCGATCATTTCAAGATCTAAGTGATTTGTCGGTTCATCTAAGATCAATAAATCCGGCTTATTGAGTAAAATTACTGCTAGTGACAATCTCTTTTTCTGCCCCCCTGAGAGTTCTGATACTTTTTTCTCTAACTGACTGAGTTTAAGCTTAAAAAGAATTTGTTTGTATTGTGTTTCAAAATCCCAGGCGTTATTTTGCTCCATTAATTCGAATGCTTTTTGGTAAGCATCGGTATCTTCGGGATTTTTTAGAGCATTTTCGTATTGTGCTATTATTTTGAGCGTGTCATTATCTGAATTAAAAATAGTTTCTTCAATGCTCAAATTATTATCTAAAGAATCATTTTGTGATAAATAAGCCGTTCTTATTCCTTTACGGAAAATAACCTGTCCGGAATCCGGGGAATCGACTCCGGCAATAATATTTAAAAGTGTAGTTTTTCCGGTACCATTTTTGGCAACAAAAGCTATTTTTTGGTCTTTATTGATTCCGAAAGAAATGTCCTCAAACAATACTCTTTCACCATAGGATTTGGCAATATTTTCAACAGATAAGTAATTCACAAAATTTCTTTTTGCAAAGAAACGAAATTTCTGTTTCAGATTTGTTGTTTCGAGTTCCGTGTTTCGGGTTTCACTTAATAAAACTCAATACTAAGCACTCCAAACTTTATTTCTTTAAATACACATCCATCTGTGGGAACGGAATAGCTATATTATTCTTTTCAAAATTTTTATAGATGGTTTTTCTAATATCACTCTTTACTTTTTCTATATCGAAGACATTTCTACTAAAAAACAATAATTCAAAATCTAAGGAGGAATCACCAAAATTTACAAACCTTGGATCGACAGATTTTTTATCAACAACTTCTTTATGCTCCAAAGTACTATCTTTTAAAACATTTATAACCAGATCTATATCACTGCCATAAGCTACACCTACATCAATTTTAAACCTTGTTTTTTCTGTTTGATGACTCCAATTGATCACTTTATTGGTTGTTATTAAGGAATTTGGGATAATCACCACTATATCTCTTCTGGTTAAACCCTTAGAAGTTCGTAATCCAATCTCTTGAATTTTAATCACTTCATCGTCAATTTCGAGTACATCACCAACTTTAGTCGAGCCTTCGATCAACAAAATAACACCGGAAATAAAATCATTAAAAGTTTGCTGTAATCCCATACCAATACCAACCAAAAGTGCAGCAGAACCGGCCAACAGTACAGTTACTTTTACTCCAATTGTATCGAGTATTAAAGAAATGGATATTATCCAAATAACATATTTGATAATTTGAAATAACCCACTTAGATTCTTTTGATCAAAAAGATCCAGTTTTTTTTTCCCAAACATAGCTTTTTTAATCAGCCATATAATAAATTTTGTAGCAATTAAAATAATTACTGCGTTCAATATAGTGTGTACATTAATTATGTAATTCCCTACATGAAAAATTTCAAATTCTAAAAAGTTACTTAATTTTTCCATTTCAATTCTTATTGTATAACATCAAACTTACTTCACCCTGCTTATCGTCAGTCCGTCTCTAACAGGTAATAGAACTGTATCAATTCTCGGGTCATCTTTTAATAATTTATTATAAGTAATTAATGCAATCGTATCCTTATCTTTTGGGTTAGGTTCTTCTGTTACTTTTCCGCTCCAGAGTACATTATCCGACAAAATTACACCTCCGCTATTCATTTTGTCAATTATCAGGTTAAAGTAATTTATATAATTCTCTTTATCTGCATCAATAAATACCAGATCAAATTTTTTATTAATTTTTGGAATAATATCCAAAGCTTCGCCAACATAGGTTTTGATCTGATCTTTAAAATCAGATCTGTCAAAATATTTTTGTTGCAACTCCTCTAATTCTTCATTGTGGTCAATTGTATGTAAAACACCATCCTTTTGCATTCCTTCTGCCAAACACAAAGCCGAATAGCCGGTATATGTTCCTATTTCTAAAATGTTTTTTGGATTTACCAATTTGGAGATCATTGACAAAACCCTACCCTGAAAATGCCCGCTCAGCATTCTGGGAATTAACACTTTTTGCCAGGTTTCCCGATTTAGTTCTTGTAATAATTTCGGTTCGTTTTCTGTATGTTCTACAGCGTATTTATCTATATTCTCTGGTAAGAAATCCATAATAATTTTACTCTTTTTGTTATTGTTTTTGAATATCCCTGATTAGTGTTGACCTGTCTTCATTAATTTTTAGTGGAATTGTTAATTTGTGTAACTGTGTAATCGCTAATAATATTTTTCATGATTAAACTGTTAAACGATTCAACAAAACTTGACTTATATCTTTAGTCTTTAGTCTTTAGTCTTTAGTCTTTAGTCTTTAGTCTTTAGTCTTTAGTCAAATTTACAACACCGGTGCAAACAACCTTGCCAATGAACTCAATATTTTTGTTTGCCACTTTCTCTGTTCCATATCTTTAATTCTTACTCTAAAAGCATCTTTAATATCTGCTTCAAATTGCTTTTTTAAGGTTATTGCAGTTGTCTTATCCATCATAAAAGCATTAACCTCTGCATTCAGGTCAAAACTTCGTTGATCCATATTAGCACTGCCTACGGTACTTAAATTACTGTCAATTACCATAGTTTTTGCATGTAACATCCCCTTTGTATAATAATATACCTCTACCCCACATGTTAACAGTTCCAACAAATACGATTGTGAAGCATAATAAGCGGTTTTTAGATCGGGTTTTCTCGGGATCAATAATTTTACTTTCACTCCTCCTTTTGAAGCTACTTTAATTGCATCCAAAATACTATCATTTGGTAAAAAATAGGGGGTTGTGATCAAAATTTCCTCTTGTGCACAGGTTATCATGGCGAAAAATGCCTCCATTAGATTATGATAAGTATCCCCGTAATCACTACCTAATATTGCCGTGCTGGTAGAGGAATTTATATCCGAAAAATCAACTTGTCGATTGAGTTTCAGTCTTTTTCCACTCACAAAGAACCAGTTATCTATAAACAACATTTGAAGACCTATAACCGCTTCACCCTTAATCATAACATGAGTATCTCGCCAATAAAGTTGAGATTTTTCTGAGTTGATATATTTGTCTGAAACATTAATGCCTCCCAAAAAACCGACTTTATCATCAATGACAACTATTTTACGATGATCCCTGTAATTTGCCTTGTGAGCAAATCTTGAAAAGAATACTGGCATATACGGTTTGAACTCTACACCTGCTTCTTTTAGTTTTTGTTTTGATTTCTTTGAGATACTGCTTCCCACATCATCATAAATCAGTTTTACTTTGATTCCTTCTCCTGCTTTTTCACATAAAACATTAATGATTTCAAGCCCTATCACATCATCATCAATGATATAATACTCCATGTGTATTTTCTTTTCAGCTTTGTTGAGTTCTTCTTTCAGAACAGGAAATTTCCCCTCACCATTCTTTAATACTTTTACTTCGTTTTTTGAAGTAAAACACGCATTATCAATACTCTTAAAAAGTGTAAGAAGTTTTTTGTTTTCATCTAAAAATAAGGGAGATTCTGGTTCGGTTTCCTTATCAACTTTTCCTTTTTGAAGATTATTGTACTGGTAATTTCTATAGCGAGAAAATAATTTTCGCTTTTGATAATGAACTCCGAATAAAAAATACAATAGAACCCCTCCGAGAGGAAACAACAAAAGTAGAAAAATATAGGCAAAGGCTTTTCCGGGCTTTTTATTATCCAAAATTATGGCGATAATCAACACACTTACAAAAACATAGTAAGCAATGATCACATAATACTTTAAATTGTATAGATATTCCATATAATCAGGTTAGTAAGTCAAATATATAAAAAAAGCAGAATCTTTTAAACTCTGCTTCAGTTAACTATAAGTCATCAAAAATTATTTTTTAGAAAGCTCTTTAATTTTAACTTTTAATTCATCTCTCATTTCATTTTTTTCCTTGTCCAGCAGTTTATCCGCTCTATAGCCACTATCTAAATAATTTCCCAGAAGTTTTGAGATATAAGTGTTTTGTTTTGAATAAGCCCTGCAATGTTTACACATCAATAGATGTAAATTCAATTTAAATAATTCCCATTTTGTTGCTTCTCCATACTGATCTTTATCGCTAATAGCAGTAGCTTCATCGCAAGTAATCATTAATTTTTTATCCATTTTCATTATTAATTTTTAAACCAGGTATCTTCTAGACATTTCCTCAACTGTACTCTAGCTCTGTGAATGATCACCCATAAATTCGACGATGTAATATCCAATTCATTACAGATCTCCCGGGTTTCATATCTCTGCTCGGTTTTTAATAAAAATACTAGTCTGTATTTTTCGGGCAAAGCAGAAATACAATTGTTTATTGCTTCTTTCAATTCTTCATTTTCAATATCTGCTTCGGCCTGATTAACCCAGCTTTGAGGAACGCACTCTTCAATCCAGGTACCTTTTCTATCATCATCCTGGTAAAAACTCATTCTCACTTCTTTCTTTCCTTTAGCAGAATTGATCTTTCTGTAATAATCGATCACTTTTCTTTTTAAGATAGAGATCAACCATGTTCTTTCAGAAGCCTGGCCTCTAAAATTATCTTTCCCTTTCCAAGCTGATAAAAAAGTTTCCTGTACCAGATCCTTCGCAAAATCGTGATTATTAACACGAGTTATGGCGTAATTAAATAGATAATCGGCATAAGAATCTACCCATTTATCCGGTAGAAGTACGTTTTTTTGACTCATTGCCATTATGTCTTTGATTTTTAGTAGTATAAGACCGTTGCAAATTAAGTTAAATTACTGGTTTTAAGTCAAGAATTTACCCAACTTCATCGTTGTCAAAAATTTAAAGTCCTCATTTACAAAAGTAAACTGCGGGTTCAAATTTTTTTACGTCTCGAATTTGTTCAAATTCTTAACTTTTGCAACGGTCTTAGTATGTAAAGATAATTAAAAACAGGCAATTAATAATAGCAGGCGAAAAGCCGGACAAACTCATCATTTTTTTTTTTTGTAACTATAAATCAGTTCTTCCATTATACCTGACTCTTCCGGGTCTTTCAGACTCCGGAAGGTCAAAACCTTTCTGAGTCTGAAAGACCCGGAAGAGTTAATGTTATATCTAAAAAGTACTATAAAATCTATTTAAAACAACTATTATCAAGCCAATTACCTAGTCTATTTGACTAAGCAGGATGATATTTATTTTTAGATGCGTCGCTATGGTTCGAAAAGAACTTTGAAATATGCTGATATGAAATTTAAATTTGTAATAAAACAAAGAAAGAACCCATAAACTGGATTCTTTCTATATTTTTCAACCATTCTTATTGGTAACGGAATTTATTAAAAACGATTGGTAAGTTATCTTATAAAAAGATATTATTTTTCTACTTCACACAATGACCTATTATATTCATAGTTCATTCTGGTAATATCCAATAATTCAACTTCCTGAGGACAAACCATTGCACAAGCACCGGTATTTGTACAACTACCAAAACCTTCATCATCATGCGCGTTTACCATCCAAACAACACGTTCAGATCGTTCTACTTTTCCTTGAGGTAATTTAGCCAAATGTGCCACTTTTGCAGATAAGAATAAAGCCGCAGAAGAATTCTTACACGTAGCCACACAAGCCCCACAACCAATACATGCTGCACTATCAAAAGCACTTTCGGCTACATCATGATGAACCGGTATCGAATTTGCTTCCGGTGCCATACCGGTAAATGAAGATATATAACCACCTGCCTGGATAATATGATCCATAGAAGTTCTATCAACTTTCAGGTCTCTTATCACAGGAAATGAGTTTGCTCTAAATGGCTCAATAGTAAGTGTATCTCCATCAGTGAATGAACGTAAGTGTGTTTGGCAAGTAGTATAATGTTGTTCAGGACCGTGAGCCTGGCCATCAACTACCAATGAACATTGACCACAAATACCTTCCCTACAATCATGATCAAACTCAACAGTTCGTTCGCCTTTTACAGCAAGCTCCTCATTCAACATGTCTAACATTTCTAAAAAAGACATGTCTTCACTCAAATCCGACATTTTATAGGTTACTAATTTTCCTTTTGCTTTGGCATTTTCTTGTCGCCAAATTTTTAGTGTTAACTTCATATTATTTAGTATTGAGTAATGAGTATTGAGTAATGAGAAAGTCTAAATCCTCACTACTAATATCTCAATACTATTATTTATAACTTCTTGTTTTTACTTCTATATCGTTAAATTCCAGATCTTCTTTATGTAGTTTCCAATCTTTTCCATGCATCCATTCCCATGCAGCAGAGTACATAAAGTTTTTATCATCACGAACTGCTTCTCCATCTTCTGTTTGATATTCTTCACGGAAGTGAGCACCACAGCTTTCTTTTCTGCTTAGAGCATCAACAGCCATCAATTCGGCTATCTCTAAATAATCGGCCAATCGCCCTGCTTTTTCTAATTCAGAGTTCATTCCTTTATCATCTCCTGGAACGGCTACGTTAGTCCAGAATTCGTCGCGAAGTTTTCTTATTTCTTCCACTGCCCATTTTAATCCCTTTTCATTTCGGGACATGGCAACTTCTTTAAACATAATTTTCCCTAACCTACGGTGAATACGGTCAACAGGCATGTCTCCTTTGATTGCCAGGATCTTATCTAATTGCGCCGTCACAGCTTTTTCTGCTTCCTCAAATTCAGGACTGTCTGTAGAGATCTTACCTGTACGAATTTCATTCGACAAATAATTTGAAATTGTATTTGGTAAAATAAAGTTTCCATCTACAGAGGCCTGTAGAAGCGAATTTGCACCTAAACGATTTGCTCCGTGATCGGCAAAATTTGATTCACCAACTGCATATAACCCGGGTATGGTAGTTTGTAATTCATAATCTACCCATAATCCTCCCATAGAGAAATGTGCAGCAGGAGAAATTTTCATAGGTTCTTTATAAGCATTGATACCTGTAATCTTTTGGTACATTGTAAAAAGGTTACCATAACGCTCTTTAATTGTATCTTCACCTAATCTTCCAATAGCAGTTTTAAAATCCAGGTATACTGCATTTTTTAAAGGCCCAACACCATAACCTGCATCCATTCTTTCTTTAGCAGCACGCGAAGCAACATCACGTGGCACCAAATTTCCGAATGCCGGATATCTTCTTTCTAAGTAATAATCTCTATCTTCTGCAGGAATATCTCCCGGCTTCCTGTCATCATCTTTCTTTTTTGGCACCCAAATACGGCCATCATTACGTAAGGATTCTGACATCAAAGTCAATTTTGATTGATGCTCTCCTGCCTGAGGTAGAGCCGTTGGATGGATCTGAGTCCATGAAGGATTAGCAAAATAGGCTCCTTTTTTATGAGCTCGCCATGTCGCAGAGCCGTTAGAGTTCATAGCCAAAGTAGAAAGATAAAATATCTTACCAAATCCACCTGTACCTAAAACAACTGCATGTGCTGAATGGCGTTCAATTTTACCCGTAACCAGATCGCGTACGATTACACCTCTGGCCTTTCCGTCAACTACAACTATATCTAATATTTCATGACGGCTGTACTGTGTTAAAGTTCCTTTTTTAACCTGCTTCATCATAGCCTGATAGGTAGCCAATAACAGCTGTTGCCCTGTTTGGCCACGTGCATAGAAAGTCCTGGATACTAATACACCACCAAAAGAACGATTGCTTAAGTAACCACTGTATTCACGGCCAAATGGTACACCCTGAGCTGTCATATGATCTATCAGATCAACAGAGCATTGCGCCATTCTGTACACATTAGCTTCTCTTGATCTATAATCACCACCTTTTACGGTGTCATAGAACATTCGGTAAATATTGTCCCCGTCATTTTTATAATTCTTTGCAGCATTTACTCCCCCCTGTGCTGCTACAGAATGCGATCGTCTTGCAGAATCTTGGAAAAAGAATGCTTTTACATTATATCCTAATTCAGCCAATGATGCGGCTGCACCACCACCGGATAATCCTCCACCTACAACAATCACATCTAATTTCTTGCGATTTGCCGGGTTTACAATATTAGTTTTATCCAGGTAATTTTGCCATTTATCTTTTAAAGGTCCTTCCGGAATTTTTGCGTTAAGAGCCATAATTATATTTTATTTGAAGTAAATAATGATAGGAATGATTGCGTATAAAATTGTCATTACCAAAGCGAAACACATAGCTATATACTTAATAACACGCATTGCCGTTTTTGGGTAGATCCCTAATGAACGATGTGCACTTTCTATACCGTGAACTAAGTGAAAGCCTAAAGCTATAATACCAATCTCATAAAGTATTACTACCCATTCTTGTTTAAAAGTGGCGACAACCAATTCATATAAATCGGGGTCTGTTCCCAATACTTTATATTTAAGCCAAAATTGCGCCATATGCACCACAATAAAGATTCCTATAACAGTTCCCAGGATTCCCATATTACGAGAATACCATGTGCTTGTAGAGTTATCGGTTACCTGATATTTTTCCCCTTTTGCTTTATTATTATTTAATGTAATTAACAATGCATCCACCACATGAGCAATTATTGCTGCATATAATACCCATGCTACTAAAGTAATTGGCCAAAAATGCACCAAAAAGTGTGAATAAGCATTGTACATATCATGTGCACTTTCTACATCTCCCCAAAATTCAATAGGAAAAAAAGAATCTGGAATAATCAAAATTAGATTTCCAATAAGGTGAATCACTAAGAAAAAAATGATGAAAAGACCGGTAGTGGCCATTAGGTTTTTACGCCCAACTGATGTTTTAAATAATCCTTTTTTAAATGCCATGTGGCTTTTTTTTAAAATTAACTAGGCAAAGATAAAAAATGTAGTATACCATCACCCTGATTTTTATCACAATTTAATAATAAGAATTATTTATAATCAGTCTAAATTACAGAATATGATCAATTGTTAATTGAATCCTCAGAATCAAATCTTTATCATAAAAAATCAGTCAGGACATAAAAGACTCTTACAACTTTTATTGTAGTATCTTATCAGGTTTAGAAAATAATTAGCGGTATTATTTCGGTTCTTCGAATTGAATAAATTTTCTCAAAAAATATATATTTTATCATGGAATTAAATATTCTTCAATAAATCAGCTAAACCTGTAAGATCATCAAAATGAGTCTTACAACCCATTTCAATTAATATATCTTTATTTCTTTGCCCGATTCCGATAAAATCGAGATCTAATCTTTGTGCAGTTTGCATATCCCAGATACCATCACCTACAGAATAGACCTTATCGAAAGAATCCACTTTAAAATATCGTTTCGCCATCTCAATCGATTGTTTAACAAATGGTTCACGGGCAAAACTGATCTTTGAAGTTGCTATAAGATCTTTTTCATACCAGATATCACATTGGTTTAATTTTAATTCAGCAGGTTTAGGTAAAGAACCCGTAGCAAATGCCACGGCAAAATTATTATCCAATAATCGTTCAACACATTCTTTTGCTCCTTTAATTTCTCTTGTAGGCGGATGTTTTTCTAATTCAGTTATTAAAGTATGCTCAAATTCCCCTAACAGATCAGAAGTGTATTCCCTGTTAAAAAAATTTTCATAGTTAAACTTTAATGTATAGCTATCTGTGTGGTATTTGTAGTTAAAGAAATCAGTGTCAACCTCTGCAATTCCCATCAGCTTTAAGCTGTCAATAACAACCTTATGATAGACTTTTAAACTATCAGTTAATGTTCCGTCAACATCAAAAACAACTAATTTTTTGGATTCAGGCATAACATGAAATTAATTGACAATATTACAAAATTTATTACCTTTAGAACGGATTCAAATATTAAGAATTACTTAAACTTACCCAATGAATAACACTTTAAAATCGGCATTGATACAAACAGAGGTTGTTTGGGAAGAACCAACTAAAAATCTAAATAATTTTTCTGAAAAAATTGAAAAGATGGATCCAGATGTAGATTTGATAATATTACCAGAATTATTTTCCACAGGTTTTACAATGGATGCTGATCGGGTTGCAGAAGAAATGGATGGGATAACCGTTAAATGGATGCTAGAAAAATCTAATAACAGGCAATGTGTAATTTTAGGAAGTGTATTGATAAAAGAGGGAGGAAAATTTTACAACAGAATGATCGTAACCTTCCCGAATGGTGAAATCAAGCATTATGATAAAAGACATTTATTTACCTATGCAAAAGAGGATAAAGTATTTTCTCAAGGGGAAGACAGACTGGTCTTTAATTATAAAGGATTTAATATTTGTCCATTAATTTGCTACGATCTACGTTTTCCTGTATGGGCAAGAAATACAGAATACATTGATATATTGATCTATTCTGCCAACTGGCCAAAACCCAGAATCAAAGCCTGGGATACTTTATTAAAATCACGTGCTATTGAAAATATGTGCTATACAATTGGTGTGAACCGTGTAGGGACAGACAAAAATAATCTAATATTTCCCGGGCATTCTGCAGCATATAACTGCCTGGGAGAAACAATATTAGAATTCGATGAAAATGAAGAAGCTGAAAAAACTGTAGTTCTAAAGAAAGATCATATCACAGAAATCAGAAATAAATTCAGGTTTTTAGATGATAGGGATGAATTTAAAATTAAAACTTCTTTAAAAAACTAAAAATGAATATTTCTTTAAATAATCCGGAGCTTTTTGTAGAAAAAGCATTTATAAATGGTAAATGGGTATCTGCTGATAATGCTAAGACATTTGATGTGCATAATCCGTCTGATAATTCCATTATTGGAAATGTACCTGACATGCGTGCTGATGAAACCAAAAGAGCAATTGATGCAGCAGAAAAAGCATTCCATTCCTGGAAAAAGCAATCTGCAGAATTTAGATCAAACCTTTTAAGAAAATGGTTTGATCTGATGATCGAGAATGTGGATGATCTGGGTAAGATCTTAACTCTTGAACAAGGCAAACCTCTTGCAGAAGCCAAAGGGGAAGTATTATACGGAGCCTCATTTGTGGAGTGGTTTGCCGAAGAGGCCAAAAGAATTTACGGTGATGTAATTCCGGGAAATACCGAGAATTCCAGAATCGTTGTTCTAAAACAACCCATTGGTGTTGTTGGAGCAATTACTCCCTGGAATTTTCCCAATGCGATGATTACCCGTAAAGTAGGGCCGGCTCTGGCAGCGGGATGTACTGTGGTTCTTAAACCGCCTGGCTTAACGCCTTTTTCTGCTTTGGCTTTAGCAAAATTAGCTGAAAAAGCAGGGTTCCCTCCGGGAGTTTTTAATATTGTTACGACTACAAGATCCTCTGTTGTTGGTACAGAGTTAACTTCAAGTAAAATAGTTAAAAAATTATCTTTTACCGGTTCTACAGAAATAGGGAAACTTTTGATGAAACAATGTGCAGATACAGTTAAAAAGGTATCCATGGAATTGGGTGGAAATGCACCTTTTATTGTTTTTAATGATGCAAATGTTGAAAAAGCAGTTCAGGGAGCGATTGCTTCAAAATACAGAAATGCCGGACAAACCTGTGTTTGTACGAATAGAATCCTTGTTCAGAGTGGTATCAAAGAGGAGTTTTTAAAACATTATGTAAAAGCAGTTGATAATTTAAAGGTTGGAGATGGAATGCAAAAAAATGTTGAAATAGGCCCTTTAATTGATCAGGGGGCAATTGATAAAGTGGAAGACCTGGTTAAAGATGCTTTGGATAATGGGGCGAGTTTGATGACAGGAGGAAATAAATACAAACAAGATTCTCTATATTACCAGCCTACCGTTATTTGTGATGTAAACTCCCAAATGAATATTGCCGACGAAGAAATATTCGGACCTGTATCTACCATCTTTGAATTTGAGACTGAAGAAGAAGCAATACAAATTGCCAATGATACTCCTTTCGGCCTGGCCTCCTATTTTTATGGAAATAATATGAGTCAGATTTGGAGAGTTGCTGAAGCTTTGGAATATGGTATGGTTGGTATAAATACCGGAAAAATTTCAACTACAGTTGCACCTTTTGGCGGAATAAAAGAAAGTGGTATTGGCAGGGAAGGTTCCAAATACGGTATAGAAGAATATATGGAAATCAAATACTTAAACTTCGAAATTTAATATATGATTCACCGGGTGACTAATCAACCGCTAACTATTTTTAGTCACCCGGTGAATATTTTTGAAGATATATTTATACTATCACAGCATCTTTCACCGCTTTTTCTGTTTTTTGGAATAATTCTGCAAAAGGCATAGAATCAATTTTCATTGGCTCATGCGCTTCAAAAGTAAGTTTTAAACCAATTTCTAAAGGAAAATGACCATGTTTTAAAAGTTTCCACGAATTATTAATGGTAATCGGTACAACAAAGGAAGAAGGTGCATATTTTACCATCATTTTTAATCCGTTTTGATGGAAAGGCTTTGGAACACCATCCTTACTTCTGGTTCCTTCCGGGAAAATTACTGCAGAACGGTTATGTTCTTCCAGATATTTCCCAAATTTCATAATTGCAGGTAGTGATTGTTTTGGATTTCCTCTATCGATCAAAACTGAGCCACCATACTTTAAATTAAAAGAAATACTCGGAATACCTTTCCCTAACTCTATTTTAGATACAAATTTTGGATGGTATTTTCTCATCATCCAGCCAATTCCGGTAATATCGTGCATACTTTGGTGATTGGAGGCAATAATTAAAGGTGCACCTTCGGGAATATGATGTTTGTTAATGAATCTTACACGAGTTCCTAAAACAAAAAGACTTGCTACAAGGCAAGCGCTTAGAGCATCAACCGATTTTTTATGAGCACTATAACCTCCCAACTTTAAGCTTAGCCACTGGATTGGTTGAAAAATCACCAGGATCAATCCATACACAATATAATGCAGGATACTTAACGGATAGGATAATATTTTTTTAATAATGTTCATTTCATTTCAATTTATCGAAGGATTTATAAGATTCCCGTTTACA
>JBDLIB010000012.1:0-32667 GCA_039715085.1 Bacteroidota bacterium
TAAGTTTCGCAAAGAATACCTTCTGACTTCTGTCTTCACACTACCGACTTTTCATAAACCACATTTCTTTCTTCTAAATAATTCAGAACAAATTCATAACATGCTTTATGTTTTCCAACTAATTCGGGAGGAAAAACACCTTTTTCATCATAAACTCCTTCCAGTAAAAGGTTGGCTGCAGCAGTTGCTGTATATCCTGTCGTACGAGCCATAGAAGAAATTTGTGTCTTTGGGTCGTATTCATCATAAAGGTCGTATATAATTTTGGTTTTATTACCTTTTTTATCGATTCCCTTAATGGTTATTTTCATTACGGTAATCTCCTCTTCATTATCTTTTAACTTCCATTCTTTAAACAATATCTTGTTTGTAAGGTCGATTGGAGAAATTTTCTTTCCGTTAATGTCAATTTCTTCAGAATCAAAAAATCCGGTCTCTTTTAAAACTCTGATATATTCTACATGTCCGGGGTATCGCAAGGTCTTTTCTTTCATATTTGGGATGTTGGGCATAGTGAAAATTAGTGATCGCAAACCGTCAGAATTAAAAGATTCCAATGTACCTGCTTTATCAAAATCTACATGTTCAACATCACTCAAAGCATCTCGTGTAATCAATTTATTATTTTCAACATACCTTGCCGGACGAGTATATTCTTCAATTACATCTATGGGTGAAAAAGGTGCTTTGTAATTAAAAGGCCATTTTTTGATCTTAGGTAAACCGCCTACCAAACATTCAAAATCTGTTACTTTGATTTGTTCATTATGGTAACCTAAAATTATGTTTCCCATACCCGGAGCTACTCCGCAATCAACAATTGCAGTAACATTATTTTGTTTTGCCAAATCATCTAATTCTAAAGCGTTTTCCGGAAAAAATGAGATGTCAACTACATCTTTACCTGCTTCAATAATATGTTTTAAAGTTTGAAAACCTAAGAATCCCGGGACTGCACAGACAATAAGATCAAATGGTTTTATAGTTTTATGCAATTCTTCTTTATTTGTTACATCCAGTAGTGAAGTTTGGATTTCAGGGTTTTTATTTTTTAATTTATCTAAAACTTTTTTATCCAGATCGGTAGAGGTTATTTCATGTTTATCTGCCAGGTCTAAGGCCATGGCACTTCCAACCATTCCGGCGCCCAATACTATAATTTTTTTCATTTGTTATTTTTTAGAGGATGAAAAAATACAAAATATTTAGATTATTTTTGAAGTAAATCTTTTAAGATGGCCAAAGAAGAAATTAAAGAAGAGATTCTAAAAAAATGTAAGGAGAGAATTAATACTCAAATTCACAATATTGAAAAGACAATAGCTTCCAATAGAAAAGCTTTAGAATCAGAAACCAAAAGCTCAGCAGGGGATAAGCATGAAACAGGAAGGGCTATGTTGCAGTTGGAAATGGAAAAGGCTTCTCAACAATTTGCTTCTGTAAACCAGATGTATCAAATAATCAATAGAATTTCTCTGGAAGTCAATACCGAGATTATTTCATTGGGGAGTGTCGTAAAAACATCTTTCCAATATTATTTTTTATCGGTAAGTATTGGAGAAATTAAAGTTGATGATCAGGTATATTACGCAGTTTCTCCAAAATCTCCAATTGGAAATCTATTGTTGGGGAAAAGAGTAGGAGATGAGGTTGTTTTTAACGGAATTAAGATTGAAATTTTGGAAATATTCTAAAATAACTAATTCATAAGATGACTATTTTCTTTACGGTTATAGTCATCTTATGAATGCAAAAAATCTTAAAACTCATCCGATGACTAAATTCTTCATGGATATAGTCATCGGATGAATTAGTGGTAGAATAAAATTACAATTGTTTAATCCCCATATTCCAAAGGGTAAAACTAAAGATATCTGCATATTGTTCTATGGTCTTGGATACAGGTGTTCCTGCACCATGTCCTGCTTTCGTCTCAATTCTGATCAGAACGGGATTCTTTCCAAGTTGTTTTTCCTGTAATTCAGCTGCAAATTTAAAAGAATGTGCCGGTACAACTCTGTCATCGTGATCACCGGTAGTGATCAATGTAGCCGGGTATGAGCCATTATTAACATTATGAACAGGTGAATAGCCTAATAAATATTCAAACATTTCTTTACTTTGTTCCGATGTTCCATAATCATATGCCCATCCTGCACCTGCAGTAAAAGTATGGTATCGAAGCATATCTAAAACACCAACTGCCGGTAGTGCAACTTTCATAAGCCCGGGCCTTTGTGTCATTGTAGCTCCTACTAATAATCCTCCGTTTGATCCGCCACGAATTGCCAGGTAATCAGATGAAGTATAATTGTTTGCAATAAGGTATTCCGCAGCAGCGATAAAATCATCAAAAACATTTTGTTTTTTCATTTGAGTTCCTGCATCATGCCACTCACGTCCATACTCTCCACCACCTCTTAAATTTGGTACAGCATAAACTCCTCCCAGTTCAAGCCAGATAGCATTTGTTGTACTAAATGAAGGCTTTAAACTTATATTAAAACCACCATACCCATATAAAATAGTTGGATTATTACCGTCCAACTTTGTTCCTTTTTTGTAGGTGATGATCATTGGTACTTTTGTCCCATCTTTCGATGTATAGAAAACCTGTTTTGATTCGTAGTTTTCCGGATTAAAATTAATATTTGGTTTTTTATAAATTTCAGAACTTCCTGTTTTTGGGTCTAATTTGTAGATTGTAGATGGAGTTGTGTAATTGGTAAAAGAAAAATACAGATCTACATCCTCTTTTCTGCCTCCAAAACCACCTGCACTACCAACACCCGGAAGCTTAATCTCTCTTAACTTCTTTCCGTCTTTATCAAACTGAATTACTTGAGAAACAGCATCTTTCATATATTCGGCAAAGAAATAACCCGAACCTGTTGTAATGCTTAAAACATTTTCAGTTTCAGGAATGAAGTCCACCCAATTTTCCGGTCTAGGGTTGTTAATTCCAACTTTTACAACCTTTCCGTTGGGAGCATTTAAATTTGTTTTGATATATAAATTATTTTCATCGCTGTCGATTACATAACTATCAGTATCAAAATTATCAACAATTGTAACCAGTTTACTTCCGGGTTTTGTAAGATCCTTAAAATACAGCTCATTACCGGAAGTTGAAATAGAAGCCGTAATTACTAAATATCTTTGATCTTCTGTAACATAAGCACCAACATATCTACGTTTTTGGTTTAAACCAAAAACAACTTTATCTTCACTCTGTTTTGTTCCCAGTTTGTGATAGTATACTTTGTGCTGATCGGTTTTTGCCGATAATTCACTTCCTTTAGGTTTGTCGTAACTTGAATAGTAAAAACCGTCTTTTCCCATCCATGACAAACCACTGAATTTTACATCTTTTAATGTGTCTCCTAATATTTTTTTAGAAGCAGCTTCCATAACGATTACCTTTCTCCAGTCCGAACCTCCTTCAGAGATTTGATAGGCAACTTTACTGCCGTCTTTAGTAAAAGAAATTCCACCCAATGAAGTAGTTCCGTCTTTTGTAAACGTATTCGGATCTAAAAATACTTCAGGTTCACCTTCATCTATTTGGCGGTAAAGAACACTTTGGTTTTGTAAACCGTCATTTTTATAGAAATATGTGTATCTACCACGCTTAAAAGGAGCAGAATATTTCTCGTAATTCCATAATTTTTCAAGGCTCTTCTTTAATTTATCCCGATATGGAATTTTATTTAAGTAGTCAAAAGTTACTTTGTTTTCGGCTTTAACCCATTCTTCAGTTTCTTTTGAGCGATCATCTTCCAGCCAGCGATAAGGATCTTGTACTTCTGTGCCAAAATACTCATCAACGGTATTGCCTTTTTTTGTTTCGGGATATTCAATTTTCATATTAGATTGGGCACTAATTTGTGTTACATACATTATAGTAAATAATGCCAGAAATAGTTTACAGTTATATTTCATTTTCAATGATTTTTTAAAATTCGGTTAAAGATAAAAAAAAGACACTTGAAGAAGTATATTTTTTATTACAAGTTTCTTATAGTATTTATTTCAAGGCATTTACACATTCTATTTTATCACCTAAAAAGTGTTTTAGCGCCGCTTCAACACCATTTTTAAGAGTTACTGTTGCAGATGGGCAACCATTACAGGCTCCTTGTAAAGTAACGTTAACCACTTTGGATTCCTGGTCATACGACTCGAACTGTATATTTCCACCATCACGTGCAACGGCAGGTTTGATGTATTTGTCTAAAATACTCACTATTTGTTTTGATGTGTTGTCATCTTTTTCTTCAATAGAAAGGTTTACATGTTTTGATCCGTTGTTCTTTGAAATGATCTGTTTTTCACTTTGGAGATACTTTTCCAGGAATTCTCCAATTTCATTTTGCATTTCAAACCATTCTAAAGTTTCATCTTTTGTAATTGAGATATAATTTTCAGAGATAAATACTTCTTTTACAAATGGATATTCAAATAATTCTAAAGCCAGCGGAATATTTTTTGCTTCCTCAGTACTTTTAACCACAATGGTTTGTGATGTTAAAAGTTTATTAGTGACAAATTTTTGAGTATTTGGATTTGGTGTTGTTTCTATCTTTAATTTTAACATCTTTTTAATTTTTAAGAAATGCAAAAATACAAAAGATATATTGTTTAAATTTCCTCTGTAAAAGTTATTTTTTTATTTAAGTCAGAGGTAAACTACACAAAATATTTTTTCATTGTGTTTATATAAATTACAATGAAAAAATATATGTAGTTTTGAAGGAATTGTTAAAGAATTTGAAATGATAATTAAAGAACTTAGAGGAATAAAACCAAAATTTGGTAAAGAATGTTTTTTTGCCGAAAATTCAGTGATAATAGGGGAAGTTGAAATGGGAGATAACTGTAGTGTTTGGTATAATGCTGTTATAAGGGGTGACGTGCATTATATTAAAATGGGTAATAAAGTAAATGTGCAAGATGGTGCAGTAATCCATGCAACATATAGAACCTCCCCAACAAATATTGGCAATAATGTTTCCATAGCGCATAATGCTATAGTGCATGGTTGTACAATTCACGACAATGTTTTAATCGGGATGGGTGCCATTATTATGGATGATTGTATAGTAGAGAGTAATAGTATCATCGCTGCCGGAGCTGTTGTAACTAAAAATACTAGAGTGGCATCGGGAACTGTCTATGCAGGTACTCCTGCTAAAAAAGTAAAAGATATCAGTGAGGAATTAATTTCGGGTGAGATCGAAAGAATCGCCGATAATTATATTAAATATGCCGGATGGTATAGATAAGGTTAAAAGGATAAAGGGAAAAGTATAAATTAAAAAATCCGGCATATAGCCGGATTTTTTAATTTATATGATGTTGTAGATTAGATGCCTAATTTAGTTTTTGTTGCACCCATTAAGTCCTCACCTTTAAAAACTAATAAAGATGATCCAGGAGATGCATCTAATACATAAAGAATTCCTTTTTCAGCAGCAACATCTTCAACAGCTTTTTGAGCTTTTTTCTGAATTGGTTCTAATAAAGCCATTTGCTTTTTTTGAAGTTCCTGACTTGCAGTTTGTCTTGCTTGTTGTAATCTCATTTCTTCAGTTTGAACTTCTTTTTGACGCTTTTCATTTTCTGCTTGAGTTTGAGTAGCTTGTTCTTCACCATATTTCTTTAATTTGGCTTGTAGTGCCTGAACTTGCGTTTGGAACTCATTTGCATAAGTTTCAGATAATTTTGTCAACTCATTTTTCATAGCTTTAGTCTCAGGCATAGCAGAAACCAATTCTGTATAATCAATATGGCCGATCTTTTGAGCTTGTGCAAAATTTACTCCTGTAAACAGGATAAGTCCTAATAAAATAATTCTCACTTTTTTCATCTTTCTTAATAATTTGTAATTTAATTTTTGTTATTTCTTATTTTAATTATTGTTCTCTTTTAGTTTTTCACGTTCTTTTTGGCGATCTTCAATTTCCTTTAATTTTGCAGCTCGTCTTTCTTCGGCTACTTTTTTAAGTGAATCTCTCAATTTTTGTCGTGCTTCTTGTTGTGCTTTAATTCTGGCTTTTAAGGCTGCTCTTTTAGCTTCCTTTTCTTCTTTCTTTCTTTGTTCTTCCAGCCTTTTGGCTTCCTCAGGATCCACTACAGTACCTGTTTCTTCATCTGTTAAAACCTCATCTTTTACTTCTGGTTCATCTTCATCAATAACAGGGGAAACAACTTCAGCATTATCTATTACGGGTACTTTGGTTGTTTCTGTTTTTGAAACTCTGCTTTTTTTCTTGTCGTCAAGAGCTTTTCTTTTCCTATTCTTTACAATTGTATTTAAAACCTGTTCGCTTATATCATATTTACTATTGGAATAAAGCATAATCAGATCACTGGACTTATCCAATACAAAATCATATTTTTTTCTTGCAGCTATCGCTTGAATAGCATTGAAAACCTGATCCTGTACAGGTGTTACCATTTGTTTTCTCAACATATACATATCTCCATTAGTTCCGAAATATGCTAATTGTAAACGTTTTAGTTCCTGTTTCTTTATATCAATATCTTCTTCACGCTCAAGGATCATTTCATTGGTCAAAAGAGCCTTTTCGTTTATCAAACTTGTATTTAATGATTCGATCTCATTAGATAGTTCATCTAACTTTTGTTGCCAAACGGTAACTTTCTTATCCAATTGTGCTTGTGCTTCGGTGTATTCAGGAACATTTTCCAGAATATATTCCATATCTATATAAGCAATACGTTGTGATTTCTGCCCGAAAGTGAAAGAACTAATTATTATGAATGCGATAAAAAAACTCTTTTTTATCATAATTTATTTTATAATGTATTTTACTACTAATCTCTGATTGAGCAAATATACTAATTTAGTTAAAACTGTTGTCCAATAATGAAATGAGTTTGCCATCCTGATACTTCGTTAGTTCCGGGAACCTCGTCAAATCCATATCCAAAGTCAATCCCCAGTAAACCAAAAGCAGGCATAAATACTCTTAAGCCACCACCGGCAGATCTTTTAAGGTCAAATGGCCTGAAGTCTTCAAAACCACTTTTTGAATTGCCATTAATATCAACTTCTCCTCCATAGGAGTTTCCTCCTTCCAGGAATGCCAAAGCATAAATAGATGCTGCAGGTTTCAATGTTACAGGATAACGTAATTCAAAGGCGACTTTGGTAAAAACCGTTCCACCTTCATACGAAGATAAACTTTGATTTGGATACCCTCTTAATGCAACAACCTGACGACCGTCATACTGGCCGGTAGCCATACCATCTCCTCCAACATAAAATCTTTCAAATCTCGAAACACCAATATCGTCATTATATGCGCCTAAGAATCCAAATTCTGCATTCGACATTAAAACAAGATCTTTCCAGATCTGAGAGAACCATCTCCCGTTAAAATTGATTTTATAGTACTCCAGCCATTCAAATTTTTCTTCCTCAGAAAGGCCTGTATAGTCTTTATCGTTAAAAGATGAATACGGAGGTGTTGCTTCTAAAATTAAATTGAACTGTGATCCGTATCTTGGGTAAATAGGGCTGGGGCCGGTAGAATTCCTGCCAAAATTTGTTGTAAAATTCAGGTTGTTTGAAATTCCTTCACCTAAGGATGATAAATAGAAATTTTTGGAATTATACCTCTGATAACTCACGGATGTTGATAAAGTAAAGAAATCATCAGGCCATTTTAATCTCTGACTCAACCCGACAGAGGCACCAATAATATCTAACATCTGATCTTTATTCACATCACGGGTAGCATAATTATAACCAAATTGTGTTGAATTGTAGATGGAAAAATTAAACCCTTTTGGTCGTTTTCCTCCCCACCATGGCTCCATAAAGGAAATACTATAAGTTCTTGAAAATTTACTGGCTTGTAATCTTAACGATACACTTTGGCCGTCTCCACGCGGAACGGGTTTATATTCATCCCAGTTGAAAATATTTTTTACTGAGAAGTTGTTGAAAGAAAGCCCTAATGTACCTACAAACGTTCCTCCACCGTAACCTCCCTGTAATTCAACCTGACTTGAACCTTTTTCGGTCACACTATATTCAATATCGGCAGTTTTATCTGTATGATTAGGTTTTACATCAGGTACGATACTTTCAGGATCGATATATCCCAATTTACCTAATTCTCTAATGGTTCTAACAATTTCTTGTTTACTGAACAAATCGCCTGGTTGTGTTCTAATCTCTCTGTATAAAACATGGTCATTGGTTACATCATTACCAATAACGGTTATTTTATTAAGATGAGCAGGTTTATCTTCGTGGATTCTCACTTCAATATCAATAATATTGTTCTCTGCACTGGTTTCAACAAGGTCAACATTCGAAAATAAATAACCATTGTTGTAATATGCATTCGATATATCATTAGACTCAGGAGTTCCATCTCCTTTTACTCTTTCATTTAATACTTTTCCGTTGTAGGTAACCCCTTCTTCAATTCTTAGAATATTTTGAAGTTGTTGATCTGTAAACGCAGAGTTCCCAATGAAATCGATGCTACCGAATTTGTATTTTTCACCTTCGGTAAGAGTAATATCTAAATTTATAGTATTGTTGTCGTTAAACGAAATAGAATCCTTAATTACAATTGCATCTCTAAAGCCCTTTTCCTGATATTTTTCTATCAGGTTATCAATGTCTTCTTCATAGACATCTTCTACTAATTTTGAAGGTTTAAAGATATTGTAGATCCTCTTTTCTTTAGTCTTTTTAAGGTATTTTTTGAGTTTTTTATCACTAAAAATATGATTACCGTGAAAAGTAATATTTTCAATTTTTACTTTTTCACCTTTATCAATTAAAACCAACGCATCTTCTGTATTTGTATTAGTAGTGTCAAGTTTAGTGCTGATGGTGGCTTTTGTGTTTAGAAAGCCTTTTTCACGATATTTATTTTCAATGTAATTTTCGGTTGTAGTCACCAGGTTTTCAGTAAGCATTGCGCCGGCCTGAAATTCGGTTTCTTTCATCAAATCATCTATTTTTGATTTTTTGAGACCTTTTACGGTAACTTTACCTACTTTGGATAGTTCGGCAACTTTGATTTCCAGGTAAATACTGTTACCATCCACTTTAGTGGCATAAACCTCCACATTGCTGAATAGTTTTGAATTCCATAATTTTTTGATGGCGCTCGAAAGTTTGTCCCCCGGAATTCTTATCTGTTGTCCGGAAACCAATCCTGAAAAAATTAGAATAGATTGCTCTGAAATAGTTTGATTTCCTGTTACCGTTACACCTCCAATAGTATATTTTTTCGGCTTTTTAAAATCAACAGGTTCAATAATTTGTTCCTTAACGGGAATAGTATCAGAAACGACAGTATTTGGTGGAATAGTGTCATTTGATACCTTATTTTCCGGAAGATCTTTTTGTGCGTTTACAGTGGCACTCCATATAAAAAACAGGCTTAAAGCAACTGTTTTTATCTTACTTATTTCTTTTCTCAATTTGTTCACTTGTTTTTCCAAATCGTCGTTCTCTTCTTTGATAATTGATAATTGCCTTGTAAAATTCTTCTTTGTTGAAATCAGGCCACAACACTTCTGTAAAATATAATTCCGCATAAGCTATCTGCCAAAGTAAAAAATTGCTAATTCGCAATTCTCCGCTGGTTCTTATCAAAAGATCAACGTCAGGCAAATTAAAAGTATATAAATGACTATTTATAATTTTTTGATCAATTTCTTCGATCTTAAGTTCATTATTAACAATTTTTTTAGAAATATTTTGTGTTACATTTATAATTTCTTCTCTTGCACCATAGTTTAAAGCTAAGGTCAATGTTAATTTTGAATTGTTTTTGGTTTTTTCTATCGCCTCATTTAACTCTTGTTGCGCTTTTTTAGGAAGTTTATTTATGACACCTATGGTTTGTAGTTTAACATTGTTTTTTTGAAAAGTACTAATCTCTTTCTTTAGTGAACTAACCAATAAACTCATTAATGTGTCAACCTCATATTTTGGCCTGTTCCAGTTTTCGGTAGAAAAAGCATAAAGCGTTACCGCTTCAATACCTATCTCTGTTGCTGCCTCGATAGTCTGCCTTACAGCTTCCACACCTCTTTTATGACCCAAAACACGTTTAAAACCTTGTTTTTTAGCCCATCTGCCATTTCCATCCATGATCACAGCTACGTGATGAGGTAATTTATCTTTATCTATCTTCTGCTTAAGACTCATACTTCATTAAAAATTTCCGCTATAACATCCTTCACGTCCGAATGAATAGACTATAGTTATTCCTGTAAAGACATACCAATCGTTACCGTTTGAGTTTCCAAACTGTATTTTTTCACCATTTTGATCCTCATATTCATAAGGATAAGCATCCATTTCATCACTAAAAGTATATCTGAATGAAGTTTCAATTCCAATGCCAATAGCAGCCCCCAAAGGGAATTTATAGCCAACACCAAAAGGTATTGAATAAGTTAATGTATTTCCACTTAGTACACTGTTGCCAACATTTGCAGTTACGTTCCCTTTTGTAACAGAGGCTTCTAATAAGATATAAGGTGTATGCCTGTATCCTGTTCTTGACAGATTGTATTTAAAAAAATGGTATTCGATTCCGGCTGCTAATTCGTGAATAGTATTTGTAAAATCATAGCCTCTGTATTCACGGTAAGAATTACCGGAGTCTGAATCATCACCGGTTAATTTAGAATAAGTATAAGTTGCTCTAAGTGAGTAGTGTGGGTTTAAATTCCATTTATAAATTCCGCCGATAGCAAGGCTGTTTGGAGAGATATAACTTGTATTACCAATATCTCCAATAAAATTACTGCCCCCTACAAATACTCCCAGTTCGTTAATTTGAGAGTAAATTATACCGGTTGAAAATAAAAATATGAAAGCTAAAATCTTTTTATACATATTCAAAATTATAGTTCGCAAATATAAAAAAATACATTTGTATTTGTATTAAAAAATGGAAAGATTAAAAAAATGAATCATTCTATCATTCTATCACTCAATCATTAAATCATTTACTCATTTAATCGTTCATTAATTCCGTTTATCTTCTCCCCACAATAATTTTTCTCTCAATGTTTTGATAAAAGATTGATCGTTTAATTGCACGGTTTTTATAGTAAAATCACCTTTAGAAATGGTAATTTTCGTTTTATTGTAAATTGTAGTAATTCGAGAATCTAATGTTAAGAGTGTTTTGTTGGAACGGCTGTTAACTTTTAGTCCAATTATGGTTTTGTCAGGAATTACCAAAGGGCGGACACTTAAGCTGTGTGGAGCAATGGGTGTTAAAATAAAATTTTTTGAAGAAGGAGAAATAATCGGCCCGCCACAACTCAAAGAGTATCCGGTTGAACCGGTAGGGGTCGCAATGATCAAACCGTCACTCCAGTAGTTTGTTAAAAACTCATTATCTAAAGAGGTTTCTACAGTTATCATCGAAGCAGTATTTTTCCGACTAATAGAAATTTCGTTTAAAGCAAAGTTCAGTTCTTCAAGATCTTTATTGTTGTCGTTGGTTCTTACACTAATTACTGAACGATTAATTATGGTGTAATCTTTTTTGATTAATTTAGCTACAGCTTCTTCAATTTTCTCTTTTTGGATTGTAGCCAGGAATCCAAGCCTTCCTGTATTTATTCCTATAATTGGAATATTCAGGTCTCTTACAAAAGTGATGGAACGTAAGAAAGTGCCATCTCCACCAACACTAAAGAACAGGTCACAATCAGCGCTCAAATCGCGGTAACCGGTAAAAGTTTCAAAAGAATTGCTCTTATGTTGCTTTCTGTAATATTTATATAGGTTTCTTTCAAAAGCTATTGTAGTATCATATTTGGATAAAGCATCTACCAAAGTTTTTATAAACCTTATGGTAATATCATTATTTGTTTGTCCGAAAATTCCTACTTTCACTTGTTAGATATTTTTAATTATTTAAAAAAATTAATTAAAATGTGAGCTTGTGTAGCTATATTCTTTATGGTTAAATATTTAAAAATTTGGTTAAATATTCTGACCTTTCCTTTAAGTTTTCAATAAATTTATCTTCATGTATTTCGGTAATAATATGGTATCCGTATCTTCTAAAAGAAAGTATGGTATTATTGATGTCATGTATACTTAATTTTAGGGTGATATTAGCAGTTTCGTTTTCAATTTTTGAAACAAAAACGCCAAATAAAGTAGCATTATTAGATTCTACTATTTGAGATATTTGACTCATTGAATAATCGTTAATACCCTTTGAAATTGTAATTATCACTCCTTCTTCGTGTAAAAATGGGGTGCACCTAAAGATATTCAAAAAATCATCAAATTCATAATAACCAATATATATATTATCATTATTTAAAACAGGAAGTAAATTACTGTTATGCGTGGCAAATAGTTGTAATACTTCAAACCAACTCATGTTCTCATTCGCATAGACAGGGTGTAGCAGGCTCTTCAGATCCTCAATGTTCTTATCGGTTACATCGATGAAATCAAGGTCGTTTTTAGCAATTGTACCGCAATAAATATCTTTTTCCACAACCGGAAGATGCGTATAAGTATATAATTCAAATAAATTTATTATTTCTTCAATAGAATCACTTAAAGCAACTGCTTCAATATCATTTAATATGTAATCTGTTGTTTGTGTCATAAACTTCTACAAAGTAACTAAAATAATCTTGAAATAGATTATTTTTGCAATGACTAAATTAACTAATTATGACAAAATTAAGCGTAAATATCAATAAAATTGCAACTCTCCGAAATGCAAGGGGAGGCGATATGCCAAATGTTGTTCAGGCTGCTATTGATATTCAGGAGTTTGGCGGACAGGGAATTACTGTGCACCCCCGTCCTGACGAACGACATATAACCTATCAGGATGTTTACGATCTGAAGCCGGTAATTACCACTGAGTTTAATATTGAAGGAAATCCTGTAACAAAGTTTATGGATCTGGTTTTGAAGGTGAAACCCGATCAGGTGACTTTGGTGCCTGATGCTGTTGATGCGATAACTTCAGATGCAGGATGGGATACGATAAATAATCAGAGTTTTTTACAGGAAGTTGTAAGCGAATTTAAAAATAACGGCATCAGGACATCCATTTTTATGGATACGGATATGAAGTTAATTGAGGCTGCAGCCAAAACAGGAACCGATAGAATTGAATTATATACGGAAGCATATGCTGTGGAGTATGCAAAAGGAAATAAGGAAGCTATCAGGCCCTATGTGGAATCTGCAATTTTAGCGAATAAAATTGGTTTAGGATTAAATGCAGGGCATGATCTTAGTTTGGATAATATTCAATTTTTCGCAAAAGAAATCCCTAATTTAGATGAAGTTTCGATTGGCCATGCTTTGATTGCAGAATCCTTGTACTATGGTATGCAAAATGTGGTAAATATGTACTTGCAAAAATTAAAATGATGCAGTTACTACATTCTATAATTCTGGGAGAAGGTCAACCCTTATTGATCTTACACGGTTTTTTTGGGATGGGTGATAATTGGAAAAGTCTGGCAAACCAATTTTCCGGGAATTATCAGGTTCATATTATCGACCAAAGAAATCACGGCAGGAGCTTCCATTCCGATGACTTCTCATATGAATTAATGATAGCAGACCTGTTTTTTTATATTTCACATCATGACTTAGATAATGTCAACATACTGGGACATTCCATGGGAGGGAAAACCGCAATGCAATTTGCAGTCGAATTTCCTGAGATGGTAAATAAAATTGTAGTTGCTGATATAGCTCCAAAATTTTATCCTCCACATCATCAGCAAATCTTTGAAGCTTTAAATAATATAAATTTAAATGATGTAGGTTCAAGGCAGGAAATAGACGATATTTTAAAGAACTATATCAATGACCCGGGGATAAGACAATTTCTGTTAAAGAATGTGTATAGAAAAAATAAAACTGATTTTGCCTACCGTTTTAATTTAGATAGTTTGATAGAAAATGTGGAAGAAGTGGGCGTAGGGTTGCCAAATTTTACCGAGTTTGATGGGGAGACATTATTTTTAAAAGGAGAGAATTCAAATTATATCACAAAAGAGGATGAGACTTTGATAAAAACACATTTTCCGAATAGTGAAATTGTAGAAATTTCTAATGCCGGACATTGGTTACACTCTGAAAATCAAATCGATTTCTATAATGAAATTATGAAGTTTTTGGAAAATTAACTATCTTGGCGTAATATTCTAAAAAACAATAAGATGAATTATATTTTAAAATTATTGCTTACAGCTGTAGCAGTTATAATAATTGGATACCTTTTGCCGGGTGTTACTGTTGATGAATTTACTACTGCCATTTGGGTTGCTTTTGTGATAGGATTGCTTTATACTTTCTTAAAACCAATTTTAGTCGTACTTACAATTCCTGTTACAATCATAACTCTCGGGTTGTTCTTGTTTGTTATCAATGCAATTATAATTCTTTTGGCAAATAATTTGATTGACGGTTTTCATGTTGATGGATTTTGGTGGGCATTGATTTTTAGTGTTTTACTTTCCTTTGTTGAATCTATCTTGCATAAATTGATTGAATAAAAGCTAATACAGGTTTAAAAGCATAGAATTAAAGATCTTATTCTCGAAAATGAATCGTGAATAAGATTTTTTATTTAGAAAAAATTTAGTTTTAACAGTTCATTAACCTGACTAATAAACTGAGTTTGATATAGAAATAAATTACAGAAAGCAAAGTGAGGGTGAGATTTAGAAAAGAAATTTTGCTGTAATAACGGGTTATTTCAAGAGATTTCTTTTTTAAAGATTGCTTTCAATTTACTTTCCCTTCGGGCTCCATGAAGTTTTCCCTATACTTTCTCATGTTTTTTTGAATTATCCTGATAGTTCTGAAAAAAAAATGAGTCGTCTATGAAAAAACCTCAAGAAGCTGTAAATATTTCTATATCAAACTCAGGTTATAATTATTTGGTATAATCATTGCTGCTAAGTGACTTTAATTTATTAATTTTGCACCCTCAAATTTTTGAACAGTTTAAAATTACGAAGTAATGAATATAACCAAAGAAAACATCGACGCATTAAACTCAATTGTAAAAATTGATATTACTACTGAAGATTATAAACCAAAGGTAGATGAAGTATTAAAAGATTACAGAAAAAAAGCAAATATCCCGGGATTTAGACAGGGGCATGTGCCAATGAGTTTGGTGAAAAAGCAATACGGACAGTCTGTAATGATTGATGAAGTAAATAAGTTATTGCAAGATGCTCTATCAAAATATTTAGTGGAAGAAAAATTAGATGTCTTAGGTAATCCTTTACCAAAGCCAAATAATGACTTTTCATGGGATGATGACAAATTTTCTTTCGAATTTGAATTAGGCCTTGCACCTGAATTTGAGGTGAATTTAAAGCCTAAAAAGGCCATCACTCAATACAATATTGTAGCCGATGAGAAAATGATCAATGATCAGATCGCTAAAATTCAGGAACAATACGGTAAAATAATCACTCAGGAAAGTATTGCTGATAATTCAAATATTACCGGAACTTTTATTAATGAAGAGAAAGAGATAGAAAAGAAATCAACTTTCAAATTAGCTGATGTTAAAGGTAAAACCAATAACAAAAAATTTGTTGGGAAAAAAGTTGGAGATTCTATTGAATTAAAATCAAAAAGCTTGTTCACAGATGAGCATACCTTAATGAATGTATTGGGAGTTTCTCATGAGGAAGCTCACGATTTAAATATTCCTTTAACTTTTACTGTGGAAGAAATTACCGAAACAGAATTAGCAGAAGTTAATCAGGAATTATTCGATAAAATTTTTGGAGAAGGTGTAGTAAAAAGTGAAGAAGAGCTTAAAGCTAAGTTAAAAGAAGATGGTGAAAAACAATTTACATCTCAATCAGATCAACATTTGTTAAATGCCGTGACCGAAAGTTTGATTGAAAATACGAAATTTGACCTTCCTTCTGAATTCTTAACAAAATGGTTAGCTGTAGCAGGTGAAAAGCAATTATCAGAAGAAGAAGCTGCAGAAGAATACAACAGAACTGAAAAAGGTTTGCGTTACCAATTAATTGAAAATAAATTAAGTAAGGATAATGATATTCAGGTAACTTATGAAGACCTGAAAGAATATGCCAAAGGATTTATCAAAACTCAAATGGCACAATTCGGTAATACAAATCCTGAAGATAAAGAAGTAGAAGAAATTGTGATGAGGGTCTTGTCAAATCAGGAAGAAGCTAAAAGATTATCTGATCAATTGATGAGCGAAAAATTATTAAATTTCTTTAAAGAAAATGTAAACATGAAAACGAAAGAAGTTTCTTTTGACGACTTTATAAAAGAAGTTTATAATTAAAAAATATTTTTTCATAAGCAAGAAACCTCATTGGCAATATTCTAATGAGGTTTTTTTATTCATTTTAAGTATATTTACCCTCTAAATAGGATTTTTAAAACATTATTTATGCATTACGGAAAAGAATTTAAAAAATTTGCTGTTAAGGATCAGGGTGTAAACAGTTTACATGTTGACCAATTGATTAGCAGTGTTACACCATATATTATTGAAGAACGTCAGTTAAACGTCGCACAAATGGATGTGTTTTCTCGTTTAATGATGGATAGAATTATCTTTTTGGGAACAGCAATAGACGATCATGTTGCGAATATCATTCAAGCGCAATTATTGTTTTTAGAGAGTGTTGATGCAAGTAAAGATATTTCAATTTATATCAATTCACCCGGAGGAGGTGTTTATGCGGGCTTAGGGATTTATGACACAATGCAGTTTATTAAGCCGGAAGTTGCGACAATTTGTACCGGAATGGCAGCCTCAATGGCAGCTGTTTTGATGTGTGCCGGTGAAAAAGGAAAGCGTTCGGCATTACCGCACTCAAGAATTATGATACACCAGCCATTAGGAGGAGTTCAAGGGCAGGCATCTGATATTGAGATCACTGCGCGAGAAATATTAAAATTGAAGGATGAGTTATTTGAAATTATAGCCAAACATAGTGGCCAGAAAAAGGAAAAAGTACATGAGGATTCAGATCGTGATTACTGGATGATAGCAGATGAGGCCAAAAAGTATGGCATGATTGATGAGATATTGACCCGAAATAAATGATAGAATGAGTTAATGGGGTAATGATAAAACGGTATAATGTTGGAATGAGGAAATAATATAAACCTCAATAAGAAATTCAAAAATCCCAAACTCAAAACACGAAACAAAAAAACAGCAAAGAGATGTCGAAAAAAGAAGAATTAGAATGCTCGTTTTGTAAACGTAAAAAAGAAGAAACAAACTTGCTTATTGCGGGTGTTGATGCGCATATCTGTGACAGGTGTATTGAGCAGGCGCACGGAATAGTTTTAGAGGAGATTGCTGAAACTGCCGCAGAACAATCAGGTGGTGATTTTTCTGTTGATAAACCATCAAAAATAAAAGATTTTTTAGATAAATATATTATCGGCCAGAATCATGCAAAAAGAGTAATGGCCGTTGCGGTATATAATCATTATAAACGTCTGGGTCAGAAACTTGCAACTACTGAAGAGGATGTAGAAATTGAAAAAAGTAATATCATTCTGGTTGGTGAAACCGGAACCGGTAAAACTTTAATTGCAAGAACCATTGCAAAAATGCTCGACGTTCCTTTTGCAATTGTTGATGCTACCGTTTTAACAGAAGCAGGTTATGTTGGAGAAGATGTGGAAACCATTCTTACAAGATTATTACAGGCAGCCGATTATAAGGTCGAGAAAGCAGAAAGAGGTATTGTTTTTATCGATGAAATTGATAAAATTGCCCGTAAAGGAGATAATCCGTCCATAACAAGAGATGTTTCGGGAGAAGGAGTACAACAGGCCCTTTTAAAATTATTGGAAGGAACGGTTGTTAATGTTCCGCCGAAAGGAGGAAGAAAACATCCCGATCAGAAATTTGTTGAGGTAAATACCAAAAATATTCTGTTCATTGCAGGTGGTGCTTTTAGCGGAATTGATAAGATCATCGGTAAAAGATTGAATATGCAGGCAGTTGGTTACAGCGCTTCTATTTCTGATGATAAAGTAGATGAAGAAAACCTTTTACAATATGTAATTCCATCTGATATAAAATCATTCGGTTTGATTCCCGAAATAATAGGCCGTTTACCTGTTTTAAGTTATTTAAAACCTCTGGATAAAGAGACACTCCGTTCTATTTTAACCGAACCTCAAAATGCAATTATCAAACAATATAAAAAGCTTTTTAAAATTGATGGAATTGATTTTACTATAGATGAAAAAGCTCTGGAGTATATAGTTGATAGAGCTGTTGAATACAAACTTGGAGCAAGAGGTTTACGTTCACTTTGTGAAGAGATCTTAACCGATGCCATGTTTGAAATGCCCGGTACTGATGAAACAAAACTTAGGGTTACAAAGAAATACGCAGAAGATAAACTGTCAAAATCAACGATTAAAAAGTTGAAGGCTGTTTCTTAGGGTCTTTATTCAATATTTAAAATTTAAAATTATCCTGCAGGTTTTTCTTGCAGGATTTTTTTGTTCTCTAATTTTACGTCATCTGCCAAATCCGTGAGAAATAAAATATAAATTCCTAAAAATTGCTGCAATTTGTTGCTTTTTTTATCTTTACCCATATTTTTATTATTTCCCAAGATGATCTCAAGAGACACCATAGATAAAGTTTTTGAAACCGCCCGGGTAGAGGAGGTGATAGGTGATTTTGTACAATTAAAGAAAGCAGGAAGTAATTTTAAAGGACTTAGTCCGTTTTCAGATGAAAGAACACCATCTTTTATGGTGTCACCGGTAAAGCAAATCTGGAAAGACTTTAGTACCGGAAAAGGTGGAAATGCCATTTCATTTTTAATGGAACACGAGCATTATTCTTATCCCGAGGCAATTCGGTATTTAGCCAGAAAATACAATATCGAAATTGAAGAGACCGAACAAACAGACGAGCAAAAACAAAAGGCTGATGCCCGGGAAAGCATGTACCTGGTAAGTGAATTTGCCAAAAATTATTTTCATGATATTCTTTTAAATAACGATAAGGGTAAGGCAATTGGACTTTCCTATTTTAAAGAAAGAGGTTTTACCGATGAGAGTATCAAAAAGTTTGATTTGGGTTATGCTCTTGATGAGTGGACAGCATTTACTGATGCGGCTCTAGAAAAAAAATATGAAATAGAGTTCCTTGAAAAAACAGGATTGACAATTGTAAAAGAAAACAAACAATTCGACCGGTTTAAAGGAAGGGTTTTGTTTCCTATTCACTCCATGAGTGGAAGGGTTTTAGGTTTTGGAGGAAGGACATTAAAAACAGACAAAAAAGTTGCCAAATATCTCAACTCACCCGAAAGTGAGATCTACCATAAAAGTAAAATTCTTTACGGAATCTACCAGGCAAAGCAAAGTATAGCCAGGCAGGATAATTGTTATTTGGTAGAGGGTTATACCGACGTGATCTCTCTCCATCAATCCGGTATTGAGAATGTGGTGGCATCTTCGGGAACTGCTTTAACCTCTGATCAGATTAGATTGATCAACCGGTTAACTCCAAATATAACCGTTTTATTTGATGGTGATGCTGCAGGTATCAGGGCATCCTTACGTGGAATTGATCTGATTCTGGAACAGGGTATGAACGTTAAAGTGATTACTTTCCCCGAAGGTGAAGATCCCGATAGTTTTGCAAAAAAGAATACCGAAGAAGATCTAAAAGAATTTTTAGAGAAGAGTGCTTTGGATTTTATTCAGTTTAAAACTTCGCTTTTAATTGAAGATGCTGCAAATGATCCGGTAAAAAAAGCTTCGTTGATCAGGGATATTGTGTTGAGTATTTCAAAAATACCCAATAATATTCAGCGAGAGGTTTATATTCAGGAATGTGCTAAGATCATGGATATTTCTGAAGAAGTTCTTTTTGGTGAATTGGCTCAAATTTCAAAGAAAGCACAAAAACAGGATCAGCAAAATGTTCGTCAGTTAGAGTCAACATTTAAAAAAGTTAAAAAAGCAACACAAAAAATTAATAAGGTTGACCAGCAATTAATTCTTGAAAAAGAGATCATAAAAATTCTACTGCTCTATGGTAATATTAAAGTTGAATTTGTTGATTATGTTGCCGAATACGATGATCTTGGTAAGAAGAAAATGGTAAAAGATGTATATGAGAATTTCGTTTCCTATGAAATATATTCCCATTTACAGGAAGATGAAATAGAGTTTACCAATGATATTTTTCAAAGAATATATTTTGAGATCATTCATCGATTAAATCAGGAAGAAAAATTTACTACCGAAACTTTTACTCATCATGAAGATATGGAATTAGGAAGTGCAGTGAGTGATCTTATCATGGATGAAGAACGATATGTTTTGAGTTCATGGGACAGAAAGGAGATAATTGTAAAACCCAAGGAGAAAAATTTACAAAAATTGGTTTCAGATGTGATCTATAACCTGAGAAGGATTTTGATCGAACAAAAAATTCAAGCCCTGAGTAAAGAATTGGCAGATAAGAAAGAGTTAGAGGATTATGAGCAAAATAGAAGTCAGAATTTAGAATTAATTATAGAATACACCGGGTTGAAAAAATTGCTTTTTGATAAACTAAACCGGGTAATGTAAACTGTGTGGATTCGTTTATTGGTGGATTTGTTAGTTTGTAAAAATACACAAATTACTCTATGAAACTCTGTGTCTTCTTTGTGTATCTCTGTGTAATATTAAATTAACTTTTTTTTAAATCCTTATTAACTTTACAAACCGGAATTTCTACCATTTTATGTTTGTTTGCACGGTTTAACTTTGTGAAAATTTCAAAAACTTCTTTTTCTCTTCCCTTTAGATTATCAGCATTTTTACCAGCCTCAACCATTCTCATAGCCCATTCCAATTCGTCATAGCTCGCACCCAATTGGTCTTCATCCGTACGGGAATCGCCAAATAAACCATCAGTAGGTTGTGCATCCTGAATGGATTCAGGTACTTGTAAATAAGCTGCCAATTCATAAACTTCCGATTTCATCAAATCTGCTATCGGACTCAGATCCACACCCCCATCACCATATTTTGTATAAAAACCCACACCAAAATCTTCTACTTTATTTCCTGTTCCAGCAACTAATAATCCGTGTAGACCTGCAAAATAATAAAGGGTTGTCATTCTGATTCTCGCACGTGTATTTGCCAAAGAAAGATCAACCTTTGGTGAACTTTTCGTTTTAGGAACAGCACTTTTAAAACTTTCAAAAACAGAAGTCAATTCAACTTCTTCAGAGCTTACATTTTCAAATCTTTCTTCTAGTTGGATAATATGTTCTTTCCCTCTATTTATCTGGATTTCAGCTTGATGGATTGGCATTTCCACACAAAGAGTTGGGAACCCTGTCTTAGCGCAAAGTGTTGAGGTTACGGCAGAGTCAATTCCACCTGATATCCCTATAACAAAACCATTAACCTTTGCATTTTTTGCATAAGTCCTTAACCAATCTATTATGTGATTTGTAACCTTTTCTGTGTTCATTTTGAAAGTATTTATTAGTTTTGCGACAACAAAATTAAATAATTAATGCGATATTTTATTATAATTCTTTTTTTGGTGGGTTTTGTAAGTTGTTCCGAAAAGGAAAACCCAAAAGTGGATGTTTCAGATATTGAAGTTAAAACAGTGGTAAAAAGATTTGACCAGATATTCTATACAACTTCACCTGAAAACTTATATGAATTAAAAGAAGAATTCCCATATCTTTTTCCGCCTCAGAATCCCGATTCTGTTTGGGTAAATAAAATGACTGATAAAGATGAGTTAGAATTGTATGCTGAAACTCAAAAGTTGTACAAGGATTTCTCGGAAGAAGAAAAGCAACTCGAATCATTATTTAAGCATATCAAATATTATTATTCAAAATTTGATGAGCCAAAAATTGTTACGCTTTTAAGTAATGTGGATTCTGACAACAGAGTGATTCTAGCCGATAGTTTGTTGCTAATATCTTTAGATGTATTTCTTGGAAAAAATCACAAATTTTATAATGATTTCCCAAACTATGTGAAACAGTATTTTAAGAAGGATTATTTACCTGTAGCTGTAGCTGAAAAGTTTGCAGAAGAGATCATACCTCCTTCAAACGATAAAAGTTTTGTTGCCAGAATGATTCAGGAAGGGAAGAAAGTGGAGTTGATGTACAGTTTATTACCTGAAAAGGAAAAAATGCAGATTTTAGGTTATGATGCTGAACAAATGGAATGGGCAGAAGCAAACGAATCTGAGGGCTGGAAATATTTTATTGAAAAATTGATGTTATTCAGCACAGATCCAGAGCTATCGGAAAGATTTATCAATCCGGCACCATTTTCGAAATTTTATTTAGCGAACGATCATGAGTCACCCGGTAGAATAGGAGTTTGGTTTGGGTGGCAAATCGTTCGGTCTTTCATGAAAAATAATGATGTGACCTTGCAAAAAATGTTGGCAACCCCAAACGAGATAATTTTTAAGAGATCGAAGTATAAACCAAAAAAGAATTAAAAGATTAAAGATTTAAAATTCAAAATTAGATTCTTTCAATTTTTTAATCATTTAATCATTCAATTATGTCAGTAAAACACAAATCAGAAATAAAATTAAACGTAGGTTTAGACGAAAATAAAGTACCCGAAAAGTTAACTTGGAGTGCAGACGATGGAGATATTAAGGATATGGATGCAAAAGCTGCCTTTTTATCTCTTTGGGATGGGAAGAATAAGGATACATTTAAAATTCACCTTTGGACCAAGGATATGCCTGTAGATGAGATGAAACAGTTTTATCATCAAATGCTTTTGACCATGGCAGATTCTTTTCAAACTGCAACCGGGGATGATAAAATGAGTGCAACCATGAGAGATTTTATCGATTATTATGCAGAGAAAATGGAACTAAAATAGTTTTGAGTGTTGAAAAAGTATAAAGTTAAATGTTTTATTGAGCGCAAAGCATGCGAAGCTTTTTCGTTGCGAACCTAGCGAAAAACTAAGCGAACTTAGCGGTTAAAAAAAGCTAAAATATTTAAGCCAACGGTCTCAACGCTCTAAGGTATTTCTTAAAAATCTACTATTCTCTCAATGATTTTTTGGAAATATGAATTCTGATCCTCAAAATCAAATTCACTTACATCAATCACCAGAGTATTTAGATCTTCTTCGGTTTTGATAAAATTAGTATAAGCTTTATGTATATTTTCCAGGTATTCGGCTGATATATTTTGTTCGTACTCTCTACCTCTTTTCCTGATATTTTCCAAAAGCTGTTCCGTATTTTGATACAGGAAAACATAAATATCCGGTTTGGTAATTTCTTTGTACATGATATCAAACATCTTGCGGTAAAGTTTGTATTCTTCTTTTGGTAAAGTTACCTGTGCAAAAATGAGTGATTTAAAAATATAGTAATCAGATACAATAAAATTCTTAAAAAGGTCAAATTGGGCCAGGTCTTCGCTAAGTTGATGATACCTGTCTGCCAAAAAACTCATTTCCAACGGGAAAGCATACCTTTCCTGATCATCGTAGAACTTTGGTAAAAAAGGATTATCTGCAAATCGTTCTAAAACCAATTTTGCATTAAAATCTTCACCCAGTTTTCTAGCCAGGGTAGTTTTTCCCGAACCAATATTTCCTTCAATGGCAATATAATTGAATTTTTCTAATAAAGAAACCGGATTTTTAAGTGATAAATCTGTTTTAATGATATCGGTAGAATCGGTACAATTGTCTAAACATTTTTTAATGGAAATCTTCTCAACAGGATGATGAACATTACCGGCTATTTCAGCTAATGGCTCGAGTACAAATTTTCTTTCCAGCATTCGAGGGTGAGGAATAATTAAATCGTGATATAAAATAACTTCATCACCATAAAGCAAAATATCGATATCGATTTTTCGAGGTTCATAATTACCGGATCCGGAACGAATCCTGCCAAGAGACTTTTCAGTTTGAAGAACCTGTTCAATAAGTTTCTCAGGGCTCAATTCTGTAGAAATTTCTAAGCAAATATTGTAAAAATCATCACCTTTGAAACCCCAGGACTTAGCTTGATAAACTGAAGAGATTGTTTTTACTTTTCCAATATTTTTATGTAATGCATCGATTGCTTTTTGAAGATTTTCAAGCTTGTTACCCTGGTTAGTACCTAACGATAAATATGTTGTTCTGTTATTTTGCATCCTGTACTGCAAAGAAAATAAAACCTAAGGATAAAAGTTTATATTTGTCTGTATATTTATAAACAATATAGTTGATGTAACTTTATTGTTGTAGAAACGTCAAATCAATGAATTAAAATTTAATCAAATTAGTATGACATTTTTAAGAGAGTTATTAGCAGTAATTGTAGGAGTTTTTATTTCATTATTTATTATGATAATGGTCTTTGTGGCTATTGGTGCTGTTATTGGAGACGATGATAAGATAACTGTAAAATCAAATTCGGTATTAACTTTAAAATTAGACAAGGAAATTAAAGATTATGCACCAAAAAGTGATGATCCATTCGAAATGTTGCTTGATATTAAAGATGGAAAAATGGGCTTAAATCAAATGATAAATGCTGTTGAAAATGCCAAGTATGATGATAATATTAAAGGGATAAGTATTGAGGCACTTCAGATTAATGCCGGAGTAGCTCAATTACAATCTTTAAGGAATAAACTGGAAGATTTTAAAGAAACCGGTAAATTCATTGCTTCTTATGCTGATTTTTATGACCAGAAGAACTACTACTTAAGTTCGGTTGCAGATTCTATTTATGTAAACCCTGTTGGCGGAGTTGACTTTAAAGGTTTAAAAGGTGAAATACTTTACTTTAAAGATTTTGAAGATAAATACGGAATAAAAATGGAAGTGATTCGCCATGGAAAATATAAAAGTGCGGTAGAACCATTTTTATCAAATAAGATGAGCGATGAAAACCGTGAGCAAACACTATCATTTCTAAACTCTATTTGGAACGAATTATTGGAAGATATAGGTTATTCCCGTAAAAAAACCAATAGTGAACTAAATAATATTGCTGATGAGTTATTAGCCAGGAACGTAGAATTAGCCAATGAAAATAGTATGATCAATAATGGGTTATATAAAGATGAATACAGAAATATATTAAAGGGACTGCTAGGAATTGGTGAAGATAAGAAGGTGAATTTGATAAGTCTGGAAGATTATATAAAATCAGGAAAAGGAAGAATTAAATCTACCGCAAAAGATAAAATTGCAGTGATCTATGCACAGGGTGAAATTATATACGGTGAAGGAAGTGAAAAAAAAATAGGGCAGAAGTTAATAAATAAAGCTTTAAAAAAAGCCAGGGAAAATAAAAGTGTAAAAGCAATTGTTTTACGTGTAAATTCACCCGGAGGAAGCGGTTTGGCATCAGATATTATGTGGCGAGAATTAGAATTGACTAAAAAAGAAAAACCTTTGGTAGTTTCAATGGGTAATTTAGCTGCTTCGGGAGGTTATTATATTTCTTGTAATGCTGATAAGATCTTTGCAGAACCAACTACAATTACAGGCTCTATAGGTGTTTTTGGAGCTATACCAAATATTTATGAGTTCGCAGAGAGAATTGGTATTAATTCAGAGCAGGTTGGAACAAATAAGCAATCTGTTGGCTACAGTATCTTTGAACCGATGGGGCAGGGATTTTATGATGTAACTAAAGAGAGTATTGAAGATTTCTATCAAACTTTTGTTCAAAAAGTAGCTGATGGCAGAAATATGACCTTTGCACAGGTTGACAGTATTGCACAGGGAAGAGTTTGGACAGGTAAACAGGCTAAAGAAAATGGTTTGGTTGACGAGTTGGGTAGTTTGGAAGATGCTATTGAAGCTGCTGCAGAATTAGCTGATCTGGATGATTACAGGGTGAGAAATTATCCGGATTATAAAAAAGATCTTGATGATCTGTTTGGGAATGTTCCTATTGCCGGACTAAATAAGGAGAAACTTTTGAAAGAAGAACTTGGGGCTGAAAATTACAGAGCATATAAGACCATTAAAAAAATATCTACATTAAAGGGAATACAGGCCAGAATTCCTTTTGAGATGGTGATTGAATAGATTTTCTTTTCCCGGGGGTAATTTATAGTACAGATTAAAAACCACTTTACCCTGACTGAAGACAGGCTTATGGTTTTTAACCGCTTTACTACTGAAGTCGATGGAAATTGATACTACAGTTTTAATATCACTTTGCCCTGACTTCAGTCAGGGTGTTTTTTTTTTTGCTGTAATATTGATGTCGGACTTTAGTCCGAAACACATATACTTTAGCTAAATTTCCATTTTTATTGTTAACTTTTATTGTTTTCAAGCAATTAATGAATAAACACATCTTATGCCTTACATAAAAGTTTATATTCATTTTGTTTGGAGTACAAAAAGAAGACAAAAGTTTCTTAATTCGTTTGAATTAAGAAAAAAAGTATGGAAACATATTAAAGAAAACTCGATTAAAAAAGATATTCATATTGAAATGATAAATGGTTATTCTGATCATTGCCATTGTTTGGTTTCTCTGGATAATGAAAAGTCAATAGGGGAAGTTATGAGATTATTAAAAGGGGAATCTTCATTTTGGATAAATAAAAATAGATTATGTAATGAAAGATTTAAGTGGCAAAACGACTATTACGCTGTTTCTGTTTGCGATTCGGCTATAAAAAATGTGAGAGACTATATAAAGAATCAAGAAACTCATCATAAAAAATTTACATTTTATGATGAGTTTGAGGAGTTTATAGAAAAACATGGGTTTGAAAGGTTTTTGGATTAACCAATATCCCACCGACTGAAGTCGATGGCTAATGATTTCTGATATTGATCAATATTAATATCAATTGTCCCTGACCTTAATTGCCGCATCTTAATTGCCCCTGACTTCAGTCAGGGTGTGTTTTTAGTAAATAGAGTTGTCATCTGATGGATTAATGTCTAATCGTAGGGCAATCTTCAATATCAAATTTTAAATATTGAATTCCGATTTTTTCAATTATTTAATCTTTTAATCCTTCAATCTTTAGCCTATCTTTGCAGCATGGCAAGAAAGAAGAAATTTCATTTATTCGAAAATGTTGAAATATTGGATACCGCTGCAAAAGGAAAAGCTGTGGCCAAAGCACCCGATGGAAGGGTTATTTTCGTTCCCAATGCGGTTCCGGGTGATATTGTGGATATTCAAACCGGGAGGAAACGCAAATCTTATTTTGAAGGCAGGGTAGTAAAAATACATAAAGAATCTGAAAAAAGAACCGAACCTGTTTGTGATTATTTTGGTGTTTGCGGAGGATGTAAATGGCAAAATATGAAATATGAAGAGCAACTTTTTTATAAACAAAAAGAAGTTACTAATAATTTAGTGAGAATAGGCCATTTGGATCTACCCGAAATTACACCCATCTTAGGTTGTGATGATATATATTTTTACAGGAATAAAATGGAATTTTCATTTTCGGATTCTCGTTGGTTAACTGAGGAAGAGATCAAAAGTGGTGCTGATTTTGACAATAAAAGTGCCTGCGGATTTCATATTCCAAAAATGTGGGATAAAATTTTAGATATAGATAAATGTCATCTTCAGGAAGACCCTTCAAATGATATCAGGAATTCAATTAAAGAGTTTGCAATTAATAATAATATCAGTTTTTATAATCCGAGAAATCAACACGGACTTTTAAGAACATTAATGATTCGAATTGCTTCTACCGGTGAAATTATGGTAGTAGTACAGTTTTTTGAAGATGACATAGGAAAACGTGAGGCATTATTGAATTTTGTTACTGAAAAATTCCCACAGATCACTTCTTTACAATATGTGATCAACAGTAAAGGAAATGATACAATTTATGATCAGGATGTGATATTATTTAAAGGAAGAGATCATATTTTTGAAGAGATGGAAGGATTGAAATTTAAGATCAATGCCAAATCTTTTTACCAAACCAATTCCGCACAAGCGTATGAATTATACAAAATTGCAAGAGATTTTGCAGGTTTAACAGGTGATGAAGTAGTTTATGATCTATATACAGGCACTGGAACAATTGCACAATTTGTAGCTAAAAAAGCAAAAAAAGTAGTAGGGGTTGAGTCTGTTCCGGAGGCAATAGCCGATGCAAAAGAGAACGCAAAACTGAATAAAATTGACAATGTAGATTTCTTTGTTGGAGATATGGCAAAGGTCTTTACAGAAGATTTTATTGCACAAAACGGTACACCGGATATAATAATTACAGATCCGCCAAGAGACGGAATGCATAAAAAAGTGGTTGCACAAATATTAAATATTTTACCTGAAAAGGTAGTGTATGTAAGTTGTAATTCAGCAACTCAGGCAAGAGATTTAGCCTTAATGCAAGATGATTACGATATTGTAAAAACCCAGGCAGTAGACATGTTTCCTCAAACCCATCATGTGGAGAATGTGGTACTGTTAGAAAAACGTTGATTCGTTTAATTGTTAATTTGTTGAATTGAAAATAATAAACTATTATTATGTATAGATTTTCATTTGAAAAATTAGAAGTCTGGAAAGAATCAGTTGAGTTGGTTAAAGTGATTTATAAAATAACAGATAATTTTCCATCGGAGGAAAAATTCGGGCTAATTAGCCAAGTACGAAGAGCATCGATTTCAATATCTTCTAATCTAGCAGAAGGATCGTCAAGATACACAAACAAAGATAAAGCACATTTTACGAATATGTCTTTTAGTTCTGCAATGGAAGTTTTAAATCAATTCGTCATTTCAAAAGAATTAGGCTTTGTTTCTGAAAAAGACTATATATTTGTTAGAGATAAAATTGAGAAAATCTCGAATATGTTAAATGCACTACGCAACTCACAATTAAAATTCAACGATTACACAAATAAACAAATCCACAAATAAACATATTATCATTTAATGAAAAATTATAAAAATATACTATTTTTTATCTTGATCACAATTCTCGTTTCCTGCGAAAAAGATGATATCTGTTTAGAAGAAAATACGCCTAAATTAATTATCAGGTTTTATGATAATGAGAATCCAGCTTTATTTAAAAATGTTTCCAATTTGGCTATAAGGATTGAGGGACTAGAAGGATTTTATGTTAATGAAGGTATTTCAACTACAACCGATTCAATTGCTGTTCCTTTAGAAGTAGTAAAAGATTTTACCAAAATAGAACTTATACTAAACGGGGCTGATGAAGATGCTGATAATGATAATTCTGATTTTATAGATGTAAATTATAATAGAACAGATGAATTTATTTCACGTTCTTGCGGTTTCAAAACCATATACAATACTGTCGAATTCCAATTGAATCCGGATACTGAAGAATGGATAAAAATAATAACTCCGGTAGAAAGTCCTCAAAATATAACCAATGAAAAAAACAGACATGTTAAGATATTCCATTAGTTTTTTCTTGTTCTTTGTGTTCTTTAGCATGTTTTCTCAGGAAAAGGAACAAGATACAACAAGATATAAAGACAGGTACGGTTTGAGGGTTGGAGTTGATCTGTTTACTCCGGTTTATTCACTTTTTGATGAGGATACTAAAGGCTGGGAGGTCGTAGCTGATTATCGAATAAGCAAACGATTTTGGGTTGCAGGAGAGTTTGGTTTTAAGGAACATACTACTTTTGAAGATTATTTTAATTTTACATCAAAAGGAACATTTTTTAGGATTGGAGGTGACTTTAATGCCTATAAAAATTTTTTGGGTTTGGAAAATATGATCCAGGTTGGTTTACGTTATGGTTATAGTTCTTTCAGCCAAACGATAAATCAATATACCATAAACTCCAACCCATATTTACCATTAGAAATTAATAATATACCTGTGGAATATGACAATTTAAATGCTCATTGGATTGAAGGGATACTAGGTTTAAAAGTGGAAGTTTTACATAATCTTTATTTGGGAATGGCTTTAAGTGGTAAAGTTATGATTAGTACAAAAGATGCAGAAGGATTTAAAAATCTATATGCTCCGGGTTTTAACAGGATCTATGTAAACGATTACGGATTTGGCTTTAATTATACAATTTCTTATCTCTTTCCTTTCTATCGAAAATAATAGAATTATCAATAAAGAACTATGGATAAAAAGATTCTTTCCTTTTTTACTTTTGGGTTACTGTTAATTGTCATTGGTGCAATAGGTAAGCTGTTGAAATGGAATCAGGCTAATATTATTCTGGCATTGGGGCTGGTTTTTGAAACATTGGCGATCTTAATGATTGCATGGAATAAAATCAGGAAAAATGGGTGATTCGAGTCCACAAAAACTAATTATAGCATCCTTGTTCATTGCATTATTATCATTAAAAATAAAAGAGCAATGCTATTACTGTTTTTTAGGAGCTCTTATAATTGGCTTGTTATTTTTAATCCTTGGAATATATAAATTAATTAAAAGAATATAATGGCTAAAAAGAAAGTAAACGATTTATCAGATCTTGGCGGATTTGTTTTTTCAACCAATGATGAGGAGGGTTTTTCCGCTTTTGCGGATGAAGATCAGGAAACTTTAGCAAATAAAGATCAAAACCTCGAAGCACATTTCTCTAATAAAGGGCGGGGAGGAAAAACGGTTACCGTCATCAAAGGTTTTCAGGGATCAGAACAGGATCTGAAATCACTCGGAAAATTATTAAAGACAAAATGTAGCGTTGGAGGAACCGTAAAAGATGGTGAGATCATTATCCAGGGAAACTTTCGCGACAAAATAATTCAGATTTTAAAAACAGAAGGATACCATGTGAAAAGAGTTGGAGGTTAATAATTAGCTAATTTGAAAATGGAGCAATTATAAAAATTTACATTTTCAAATCAATTAATCTTCAAATTGTCAAATTGATTAAATTTAGGTATTTTTATTTCTTAAAAATTTTACAATGAATAAAATAGCACCTTCAGAATTAATATTAAATCCCGATGGGAGTATTTACCATATCAATCTAAAACCCGAGCATATAGCTCAGGATATCATTTTTGTTGGTGATCAAGACCGGGTTGACAAAGTAGCCAGGCATTTTGATACTATTGAATTTGAAAGGCAAAAAAGAGAATTCAAAACAATCACAGGAACTTTTAAAGGGAAAAGATTTACCGTTATATCAACAGGAATCGGCCCCGATAATATCGATATTGTAGTAAATGAATTAGATGCTCTGGTAAATATTGATTTAGAATCAAAAACGATTAAAAAAGAACATACTTCTTTAAATATTGTAAGAATAGGTACCTCAGGTTCTTTGCAGGAAGATATTCCGGTAGATAGTTTTGTGCTCGGTAAATATGGACTTGGTTTTGACGGATTATTGCATGCTTATGATTGTAAACATATCCTTGAAGAAGATATGGAAGAGACATTTATTAAGCATACAAATTACAGCACAAGAAAAGCAAGACCGTATATTATAAGCAATAGTAGTAAACTGGAAAAAAAATTGATTTCCGATGGGGTATTTACCGGAATAACCGCCACAGCAGGAGGTTTCTATGGTCCCCAGGGCAGGGTTTTGCGTTTACCGGTTCAGGATGCTGAATTAAATCAAAAAATTGATACTTTTAATTATAACGGGATTAGAATTTCAAACTTCGAGATGGAAACATCAGCAATTTATGGATTGTCAAAACTACTGGGACATAATGCAGTCTCAATGAATGCAATAATTGCCAACAGGGCCAATTTAACCTTTAGCAAAGATTATAAAAAAGCTGTAGAAAAATTAATCGAATATACTCTGCATAAACTTGTCGAATAATTTCTGTATTTCAGACAATAACTAACTTCTTTTTACGTTATAATTAGTAATTGTTCCCTCTGTACTGATTTAGATTAACTTAAAAAAAATATTATGAAAAAGTTGGCTTATTTATTCGTTTTTATCTTTGCTTCGGCATCGTTAGTGTCATGTGGAGCATCAAGTTCTAGTTGTGTATCTTCAGAGAAGTACCAAATTAAGAATATTAAATTTGAAAATCAAGAGGTTGTAATCACCGATGATGCTATCAATGATTCCGGGAGAATTAACTAGTATCTTAAATATATAAAATTTCATAAAAAAACTGCCAGACATCGTATCTGGCAGTTTTTTTTTAGGATAGATTTATTAACTAGAAATATCTATAAAAAATTACTATGAAAAAACAGCTAGCTCTAGCACTATTCTTATTGTTAAGTTTTACAACATTCTCACAGATCAAATTTGAAAAAGGATATTTTATCAGTAATGATAATTCTAAAACAGAGTGTTTGATCAAAAATTATGATTGGGATAAAAACCCTTCTAAGATCAATTATAAACTAAACGAGAATGATTTACCAAAAGAGGCCGCAATCGAAGAAATTAAAGAATTTAGTATTGATGGAATTTCAAAGTATGAAAGATTTACAGTAGATATTGATATGTCTTCCCAGGATTTAAATACTATGAATAAGGACAGGAATCCTGAATGGGAAAAGAACATTGTATTTTTAAAACTTTTGGTTGAAGGTAATGCAAAATTATACAGATACAATAATGATAATATTCCTAAATATTTATTTAGCGTTGATTCTTTAGAGGTAAAACAGCTTATATGTAAGGAATATTTAACTAATA
>JBDLIB010000013.1:0-32595 GCA_039715085.1 Bacteroidota bacterium
ATTCTCAGAATATCCCAGAGTATTTACATGGGTCATAGAAAATGCGTGTACAGGATAATAAAAATACATGTAAGCGTTATAATTTTTTAGATTGAAATCACTGCTTCAACAACTCCTTGTATTCTAAACTCATCAGACAGAATTATGGGTTGGTACTTTTTACTTTTAGACTTTGGCTTTAAAACCACCAAACTGCCGTTATGGTGATATTCCTTTATTGTAGCTTCATCATCAATTAAAGCCACAACTTTATCGCCATTTTGAGCATGTTGCTGCTGTCGTATCAAAACCAGGTCACCTTCATTGATCCCGGCATCATTCATAGAGTCTCCTTTTGCTCTTAGCAAGAAATATTTATGTCCTTTTTTTAATAGTTTTATAGAGACAGGTATTTCAGCTTCCACATTTTCTTCAGCAAAAATTGGAGATCCGCAGGCAACACTTCCCAGTAATGCCACTTTTACGGTTTGTTCTCTTGTTCCGTAATTATCAGGCAATTCAAATTCCGACAATTGAAAGCTGCCGTCCTGTTTCTTTTTTAAAACACCCTTTTCCTCAAGGTTTTGAATAAGTACAGAGGCCGAACGTGGAGATTTATAGTCCAATTCCCTCATTAATTCCCTGACACTGGGCATTTTACCAAAATCGTATAAGTGCCTTCTGATGATTTTTAATGCTTGCAACTCTTTAGTTGATAAATTCGTAAACATACACAAATATACACTTTGTATACAGTATAGCAAAATTAATATCCGATTATATTTTATTTAATATTATATAGAAATGATTTACGATGAACATTACGGGTTGTCGAGTAAAATCGTAATTTTAACATATTATTCAACTCTTGACTTACATTTATAATCTCAGGTTAGGATGTATCGATTAAAATTAGATTAAAATGAAAACAACATTACTTTTTCTATTGATTTCGGTAATCGGATTTTCACAAACAAATTTTAAAACAAAAAATCAGCAACTTTATTGGCAAAAAGTTTATGATTATAATGATATTACCATTCTGGATGCTCATTTGAAATCAAATTCATTTACATCCAACTTGGATATTACCAACAATATAAATTCTGTAATCAGCAACCCGGGAAAGCTGAAAGAGGAGAAATTGCCAACTTACGCACACAGAAACTTTTTTGCCTATATTAAAATTGACCTTAGAGAGAATAAATACAGGGTAACTATTTCAGAGATTACATTTACAGGTATTGGAATTGAATGGGTTGAAGGAGTTTCAGAGGATAGTAATACTTTATTGGATGTCCATGCCCTTGAAAAGAATGAAATAAAAAAGGATAAAGCAACGACTATAACTTTAAACAATTTAGATAAATTCTTTAATAAGACATTTATCCTGACCGATCGTTCTGTCTGGTAATGACTTAATCTACTTTCAAAATATTAATTGATAAAATACCACCATAAAAAAACTCCCACCTGAGTGAGAGTTTTCCTGAAGAATTAGATCTTAATTTACGTCTTTATTTAAATAATCCGGAATATTACCACCATTAGTAAAATCATTGGTAGGGTCTCCATCCCCATTTGCATCTTCATCTTTGGTTAACTTTCCATCCCCATCATCATCTGAATCAGCATAATTAGGTATACTGTCACCATCGGTATCATCATTAATCAGACTACCATCCTGATCCAGATCTTCCTTAGCATCAATAACCATATCCTGATCTGTATCGACAATTTTTACTTTACCTAGTTCTATATAAAAATATAAAACAGAATTCGCAGGGATCGTTATGCTTCCAGCATCAGCATAAGCTAAACCGGAAGGAATAAACAGAATACCTTTACCGGTATTTTCATATCCAAAGGTTTCATCATCATATATAACCTTATCGCCTTCTTGGAAGTGTGGAAATCCGTATTGCCATCCTTTGATAAGGCCGGGTAAATACATCCATGATTTTGAGGAAGTAAAATTCAAATTTTCATCAAATTTTGTACTGTCCAATAAAAATCCCTGATATAAAGTTTGAATCGAATCAAATTTTGTAGGGTTTCTCCTATTATCATCAGGTTCAGGAGAATCAGGATCTTTATAATAATAAAGTTTATAGTTTACATCTTCATAACTTATATCCTCAGTCTCTACTAAATCATATAATGGTGTTTCACCATTTAAAATGGTATCTACTCTCTTATCTTCATTTATATGATGTGACTGTAAAAATTCTACTAACAGATCATCATCAATCAGGGCCTGTGCAACCGGATCATGTTTATCATCATCGTCATCATCGTCATTACAGGAAAATGCAATAACTGCAATCAATAAAAATGCTAAATATTTCAATTTCATATTTCAAAAAATTTGATGCGCAATTTACAATTTTATATTTATTTGAATTTACTTTAACAGAATTAAATGATTCTAAATTTAAGATTCAAATTTCGAGACTCAGTTTTATAATGAATTAGCATGAAAATGATCCATTTTGACTATCAACTAATAAAACTTAGAATTAAGAACTTCACACTCAATACTAAAACTTTATCTTTCTCATTCTCAAGCTTAAAGGTGTAATTTCAAGATATTCATCATCTTTTATATATTCCATACATTCCTCTAAAGAGAAATCTACTTTAGGGAAAATTTTAGCAGCCTCATCTGTTCCTGATGATCGTACGTTAGTTAATTTCTTACCTTTAATCAAATTGACAGACATAAGATCTTGTTTACTATTTTCACCAACAACCTGTCCAATATAGATCTCTTCATTAGGATCGATAAAAAAGCGGCCTCTGTCTTGTAATCTATCAATTGCATATGCAGTTGCTTTTCCGGCAGCAGAAGCAACAATAGCTCCTTTAATTTCTTCATTAAAATCTCCCTTATAAGCATCATATCCACGTAACCTATGATTGATTATCGCTTCACCTTGTGTTGCTGTAAGCAGTTTATTTCTTAATCCGATCAACCCACGGGAAGGAATGTCAAATTCCAGATGCTGCAGATCACCTTTAGGCTCCATTACCAAAAGATCTCCTTTACGCATTGTAACCAAATTAATTGCCTTACTTGACAATTCTTCAGGAACATCAATTACTAATGTTTCGTATGGCTCTGATCTTACACCATCAATATCTTTTAAAATAACCTGAGGTCGGCCTACCTGTAGCTCATACCCTTCCCTACGCATAGTTTCAATTAAAACAGATAAGTGTAGAATTCCCCTTCCAAAAACATTAAATTTATCTTCAGATTCAGTTTCATCAACTCTTAAAGCCAGGTTTTTCTCCATTTCTTTAAATAATCTGTCACGTAAATGACGAGAAGTTACAAACTTACCTTCTTTACCAAAGAAAGGAGAATTATTAATTGTAAACAACATACTCATTGTAGGCTGGTCTACTTCAATTCTTGGCATGGCTTCAGGATTTTCAATATCTGCAATTGTATCACCAATTTCAAATCCTTCAATTCCTGTAATTGCACAGATGTCACCGCTTCTTACTTTATCTGCTTTAGCTTTTCCTAATCCTTCAAAAGTATGTAATTCTTTAATTCTTACTTTTTTGGTAGAACCGTCTGACTTACAAAGTGCATAATCCTTTCCTATTTCCAAATCACCTCTAAAAACTCTTCCGATAGCGATCCTTCCTGTAAAAGATGAAAAATCCAAAGATGTAATTTGCATTTGAGGAGTACCTTCACGATATGGTGCTTCGGGAATATTTTCGATTATAGCGTCTAACAACGGAATTATATTATCGGTCTCATTTTTCCAATCTGTACTCATCCAGTTATTTTTTGCAGAACCGTAAATTGTAGCAAACTCCAATTGTTCTTCAGTAGCATCTAAAGCGAACATCAGGTCAAATACTTTTTCATGAACCAGATCAGGAGTACAGTTTTCTTTATCAACCTTATTTACAACAACAATCGGCATCAAACCAAGTTCTAATGCCTTACTCAACACAAAACGGGTTTGTGGCATAGGGCCTTCAAAGGCATCAACCAAAAGTATAACACCATCAGCCATTTTTAAAACACGCTCTACTTCACCACCAAAATCGGCGTGGCCAGGAGTGTCTATCACATTTATCTTTACTCCTTTGTAGCTAACCGAAACATTTTTTGACAAGATGGTAATTCCTCTCTCTCTTTCCAAATCATTACTATCTAGTAACAGATCAGTCCTTTCTTTTCGCTCGTCTAAAATCTTTGCCTGGTCAATAATTTTATCCACCAAAGTAGTTTTTCCGTGGTCAACGTGTGCTATTATAGCGATGTTTCTTATAGATTGCATATCCTTATTTTTTGAAAGTGCAAAAATAGTTGATTTTTAATGATTAATAAGCTAAAAAAGTGATATTTATCACATTTATTTATTGGAGAAATTATGTATATTTGATTTACAGATAACTTACTTAAAATTAATTAATTATGAAAAATTTATTTCTTCCTGTATTTGATTGGGGCTGGGGTGTTTTTGGTGCAGCCTTTATGTTTGTCGTATTTTTAGGACTTGTTGTAGCGCTTTTGTTGTTAATGAGAGGTGGAAAAAAACAATAGATTGATTGTTAATTTGTAGATCTGCTTGCCGAAAGTAAGGTTTGTATAATCTTATAAATGAGTTCGATAAAACTATACTGAAAAATCCTCTTTTATGGGATTTAGGGAGCTACTCAATTCAATTACTGTGATCTCCGGCCTGATTCCTGCTCTACCGGGATATCCGATAAACCCAAAACCTCTGTTTACATACAAATACTGTTTTGCTTCCCTGTATAAGCCTGCCCATTTCGGGTATATAAATTTTACCGGACTCCATTTTAATCCCGGAATATCAATCCCAAATTGCATTCCGTGTGTGTGCCCTGAAAAAGTCAAATCAAAATGAGTTTGATGCGGAACTGCTTTATCCTCCCAATGTGTTGGGTCATGCGTCATTAGTATTTTAAAAGGTACATCTTCTGCACCTCGTACAGCCTTATCTAGATCTCCCAGTTTAGGAAACGGTTTATGCCCCCAGTTCTCAACACCGATAATACTAATTTGCTCTCCATCTATATCGAAGATAACATTTTCATTATTCAACAATTCAAAATTCATTTCCTGCTGGTACTTGTGAATCAACTGTTGATTTTCCAATTTTTCTTCGGGTGAAGGCCAATGCTTGTAATCGCCGTAATCATGATTTCCCAAAACAGAATAAACACCTTGTTTTGCTTTTAACTTTTTAAAGTCTTCAATAAAAGGAACTACTTCGCGGGAATCATTATTAACTAAATCACCTGTAAATAGTACAACATCGGCATTTTGTTTATTTATCAGGTTAATTCCCTCTAAAACCCCTTCTTTATCACCAAAACTTCCGGTATGAATATCAGAAATCTGCACAATTTTAAATCCGTCAAAAGCTTTTGGCAAATTCTCAAATGCAAGTTTCAACTTTCTTACTTTAAAATCATATTTTCCTTTTGCAGTTCCGTAAAGCATAGAGCTAAAGGGGATTGCAGCAATTATTAATCCTGATTGCCTGATGAAATTCCTCCTTCCGGGAATTGCTTTAGGTTTATCCGACCTGTTAAAAAAGTTCAGAATGATGTGAAATATCAAAAGTGAAATTCTCACAATGTCTTCTGCAAGGAAAACAAGCAGGAAGACCAACCTAAAAGCAGTAAATGCAAAGAAAAATCCTATAAAGAAGTTTTGAAACAGATTGGCTTCTAAAGGTTTGTTTGTAAAATTCTGATGAAGAAAATATAACCCCGTATAACTTAAAGCAATTAGTGTAAAGTAGAAATATTTCGCTAAATTATAATTCTTCCATTTTTTGAAACTTGTTCTGTAGGCATAGAACACATAGGAATCTAAGGCTATAAAAAATAAAATCAAAGGTACTACACTTAGCGAAATATTTCTTGTTGACATATTATCAGTTTAATTAGCTCTTGGCATAAAATAATCAATAAAATGAATTTGTCAAGTTAATTTTTTTATAAAAAACCCGACAGTTGGAAAGGCGAAAAAGTAACAAACTGACTATTAGTAAATTGTTAAACATTTCTTCTTTTTCTCTATAGAAGCGTTGCCATTACAAATTGGCTTAGCATAATCATTTTCCTGAGTATTTTCACGCTCTTTTTCCATATATGCTCCTCTAACAAGTTTCATACCAATTTTAAAACCTTGTCGGCTTCTTTCTCTTTCTGCAGAATAATCTAAAATTGAATATACTTATTATGTAAAAACTTTATCTATTGGCCGAATAAAATCCTATTCAGTAACTACACCACAAAAATGTTCGAATACAGTCAAGCAAATCTTAGGCCGAACTCAGGTTATTAAATTTATAACAAAGATAATTACTCAAATTTATTTTTTAAAAAAAATTGACCGTTATTTGCAACTTTAAAATGATAAAAACTCAAAAACAATGCATTCTATCCAATCTACAGATTATATTGTTCATTTTCAAGAAAATGCTATAAAAGAATTCAATACCCACATTAATAAGAACTCTTATTCAAAGATTTTTATTTTGGTAGATTCCAATACAAGAAAGTATTGTTTACCATACTTTTTAGGAGGCATTCAGATAAAGCAAGCCATTGAGATCATAGAGATCAAAGCCGGAGAGGTTTATAAAAATTTGGACACTTGTATAACTATCTGGAATGAATTAACGCAAAGAGAAGCAGATAGAAAGACTCTTCTGGTTAATTTAGGTGGTGGAGTAATTACCGATATGGGTGGCTTTGTCGCTTCCACTTTTAAACGAGGTATTAGATTTATCAATATCCCTACTACTCTTTTGAGCATGGTGGATGCTTCGGTTGGCGGTAAAACCGGAATTGACCTTGGAGTTTTAAAAAATCAGATCGGTATGTTCAGTAATCCTGAAATGGTTTTGATCGATAGCTACTACCTTAAAACAGTTCCTGTAAGAGAATTAAAATCGGGATTGGCTGAGATCATTAAATACGGATTTACTTTTGATAAATCACTTTGGGAAGAAATTCAAAAGTTTGATGAAATAGACATTGATCAAACCAGCAAACTGATACACAGATCGATAGAAATAAAAAATGATGTTGTTTTACAAGATCCTAAGGAACAGGGTATTCGTAAAACACTAAATTTCGGGCACACTATTGGGCATGCTATTGAATCTTACTTTCTTGAGAATAAAAATAAAGATGCTCTTACTCACGGTGAAGCAATTGCTGTAGGTATGGTCATTGAATTGTACTATTCGCATAAACTTTACAATTTCCCGATGGAAGAGGTAAATAAACTAAAGGAGTTTGTAAACAATTTCTATCAAAAATACGATATCAGGGAAGAAGACTTTCAAGCTATTATCGATTTGATGATCTATGATAAAAAAAATGTATCCGGAAAAGTGTATTTTGTTCTCCTTTCCGGGATGGAATCATGTGAAATTGATGTTCAGGTTGCCGATAAATTGCTGGTTGAAGGGTTAAAATTCTATATTCAATAAAGGTATCCATTTAACTCAATTCTACTAACCAAATCCTCAATTAATTCACCCGCGTTATCCATACTTTCTTTTATGGACATATTCTCTGTTTTGATTGTATGAATTTGTTTTAAACCCAAATCTTCAGTGGTGTAGTTTTGCAGATCGTTAATTCCACAAATTGCAATAACAGGGATATTATATTTTTTTGCCCTATCCCCTATTCCTTTTATGAATTTTCCATGAAAAGTCTGATCATCGATTTTTCCTTCTCCGGTAATAATTAAATCTATTTTACTGTCTTCCAATATATTATTAAAGTCATTTATTTTAAGAATAAAATCAATTCCCAAAATTATTTTTGCATTTGTAAAAGCAAAAAGGCCAAAACTCGTTCCACCGGCAGCTCCAAAACCCGGAGTATCTGTAAATTCGGAACCATTTTGGGAAATAATATCAAACAGATTTTTCATTCCTCTTTCTAATACAGGCAGTTCTTTTTTACCCGCCCCTTTTTGTAAAGCATAGGTATAGGTTGCCCCTGTTTTACCCAATAAAGGATTAATAACATCATTTACGGCAATAATCTCTGTATTTTTTATAATCGAATCGGAAAGAATTATTCTATCAATTTTACCTAAATTACTACCATTTGTCTTAATATTATTATCGTCCTTATCGAGAAATTGTACCCCAAGAGCCCTAGCGATTCCCGTACCTCCGTCATTGGTTGCACTTCCTCCAAGTCCGATGAATATTTTTAAGGATCCCTTTTCAACAGCATCCTTAATTTGTAACCCCGTTCCGTAAGTTGAAGTATATTTACAATCTCGGTCCTTTGGGTTTAGCATCGATAATCCTGAAGTTTGGGCTAGTTCAATAAAAGCTGTCTTCGAATTTTCTTCAAAAAGATAAAAGCTTTTCAAGGAATTGCCAACTGCATCTACAACATCAGTTTTGATAATTTTTAGATCAGGTTTTGCCTTTTCTATAGCAGCTAAAAATCCATCCCCTCCATCTGAAGCCAGTATATATTTTACTTTATGATTTTTGCTGTTTTTATGAATTCCTTTAGATAAAGCATTGATGGCTTCCATTGCTGAAAGAGAACCTTTAAACTTATCGGGAATTAATAAAATATTCATGGAAATAATTTTAATCAAAACTACATATATTTTTTAATTGTACATTTTAGGAACATCTAAAAAATATTTTGTGTGGTTTAGCTCTGCCCGAATTTTAAATTATTTTTTTTCCGGAGGAAAAGTAACCATTAAAATTAAATTTACTTATTTTTGAATTTAAACAATTCACTAATGAATGCAAAAACCATTATTCTTATTCTATTTGCATTTATTATTGCCATAGCGGTTTCCTATTTCCAAAATCTTTATAAAAATTCTCACAAGCGAAAATTCCATTATCTATTATTTATCCTAAGAACAATCAGTATTTTTGTAATTCTCCTGCTTCTGATAAATCCTAAAATAAAGCATAGAATATTAGAAGACTCAAAACCTGTGTTATCAATTCTTGTTGACAATTCAACATCTATAAAACATGCAAAACAGGATTCTATGGTGATTTCCATAACTGATAAGATCAAAAATGATAAGGACATTCATAAAAAGTTTGATATAACTTATTTTGGTTTTGGGGAGAAGATCGAAATTCAGGATAAATTTGATTTTTCTGATGAGCAGACAGATATTTATAATGCTCTTTCCGAGTTAGATAAGCTACATAAAGGAAAAACCGGAGCTACCATTTTAATCTCTGACGGGAATCAAAACTATGGTAAAAACTATTCTTTTTATCAATCATTACAATCACCTGTTTTCCCAATTGTAATAGGTGATACAGTAAAGTATGCAGATCTGAGTATTTCAGATCTCAACGTAAACTCCTATACCTATGTTGGGCATCAGTTCCCTGTGGAAGTGTTTATACAGTATCAGGGAGTTGAAACAGTTAACCCTACATTAAGAGTTTACAATAAGAATAAAGTTGTTTTTAATCAAAAAATTGAGCTCTCTCAAAAAAACAACAGTGAACACATTACTTTTGACCTTCCTGCTCCGGCCAAAGGAAAACACTTCTACAAAGCAGTAATTTCTTCCATTTTAAATGAAAAGAACAAGAATAACAATATTACCAATTTTTCAATTGAAGTTTTAGATGAAAAGACTAATATACTATTGGTTCATGATGTTATACATCCTGATATTGCTTTTTGGAAACGTACTGTAGAGAGTAACGAGCAAAGAAAACTTACAGTTAGTAATATTTCCGATTTCAATAAAAATATAACCGACTATAACTTTATTATCTTATACCAACCAAATACGAAATTCAAGAATATATTGCAGCAAATTCAAGAACAAAAGATAAATTTCATCATACAAACAGGAACGCATACCGATTGGGATTTTCTAAACCGGAACCAATCCTATTTTTCTAAACAATATTTACAGAAGACAGAAGATATCAATCCTGTTTTCAATGAAAATTTTCTAACCTTTCAGGCAGAAGATATTGGCTTTAAAAATTTACCCCCACTGAAGAATATCTTCGGGAAGGTGAAAATGAAAATACCTTCTGAAAATTTATTGCTCCAAGGTGTTAAAAATATAAAAACAGAAAACCCTTTATTAGTAACTTTTAAAAAGAAAAACCAAAAAGGAGTAGCTTTGTTTGGAGAAGATATATATAAATGGAGGTTTTATAGTTATACTTTAAATAGCTCATTTAATATTATTGATAATTATACAAATAATTTGTTTCAATATTTACAAACAAATAAAAATAGAAAACGCTTAAATGTTAACTGCCAACCTTTTTATTATTCTAATCAAAACATTAATATTACTGCTCAATTTTATGATGCAAATTATAATTTTGATAAGAAAACTCCATTAGAAATTGAATATTTTAGTGATTCAACCGACACAAAAGTACATCCTCTAATATTAAAGAATAACACCTTTGAGGCAAATTTAAAAGATCTTATACCAGGCACTTACAACTTTAATGTTTATACCAAAGATGGTAAACATCAATTTAAAGGCAAGTTTAGCATTCTTGAGTTTTCAGTTGAGCAACAAAAGCTCCAGGCAAATAAAGAGGATTTACAAAATTTAGCAAATAATTCGAACGGAAAATTGTTCATATCTAATCAAAGTCAGAGTTTGATCAACTACCTTGTAAATTCAAAGGATTTCCCTTCCGTTCAAAAAGAAAATATTAAGACAAATTCATTGATAAATTGGAAGTGGTTATTAGTTTTAATTATCTTATCTTTGGCTTCAGAATGGTTTGTTAGAAAATATAACGGACTAATATAACACCGGGCTTTTTGAGGGGTGTTTTTATAATAATATGTTTTCCTGATAGCTCAAAACATGCAAAAAAATTAATATGTCTCAACAACAGCAACTACAATTTCCAAAAGGTTTTTTACCTTTAATAATTTTAGGAATTTTAGCAATTATTTTTATCTCTAAGTCAACTGTAACAATAGAAGCCGGAGAGGCCGGTGTTCTATGGAAAAGATTTGGAGGAGGTGTGGTAACAGATAAACCTCCTTTGGGAGAAGGTTTTCATTTGGTAGCACCATGGAACAATGTGATCGTTTATGAAATTCGTCAACAAGAACTTACAGAAAAAATGAAAGTATTGTCTTCAAACGGATTAGACATTCAATTGGAAGCTACCGCATGGTACCAACCAAAAACCGAAGATTTGGGTTTCTTACACCAAACTAAAGGTCAGAATTACTTAGACAGGGTTTTAAAACCCGCTATACGATCTGCAACCAGAAGTGTAGTTGGTAGATATACACCCGAACAAATTTATTCTTCAAAAAGAGATGCTATACAAAGTGAGATCTTTGATGAAACTAAGAAGATCGTTGATGATCAATATGTTCAATTAAATGATGTTTTGGTTCGTGATGTGACCCTACCTGCTGCCATTAAAGATGCAATTGAAAGAAAATTAGGCCAGGAACAAGAGTCTCTGGAGTATGAGTTTAGATTGGAAAAAGCTAAAAAAGAGGCTGAAAAACAGCGTATTGAAGCAAAAGGTAAAGCTGATGCAAACAGAATTTTAAGTGCTTCATTAACTGATAAGATCTTAAAAGATAAAGGAATTGAAGCTACAATAAAATTATCTCAATCTGCAAATTCTAAAGTTGTAGTTATTGGAAGCGGTAAAGATGGAATGCCCTTAATTTTAGGTAACAACTAGAAACTAAAATTATCTCACCAAAATGCCCAAAGTTGATCAACTTTGGGCATTTTTATTTTATTGATAGGATCAAATTAATATTGCGACCAGAATTCACGCTTTTTATTCATTTCGTCTTCGTGTTTATGATATTCCTCAACCGGTGTAACCTTTAAAAGGGAAGGGTGTTGTTCAATTGCATATTCAATTTTTTCAACCACATCTTTTACAGTATCATTTTCATAATCTATCTCCATAGGTGGCTTGATTACCATTGACTGTAAAATACCTCTTTTTTTGATCAATAATCCTTTTTTATCAAATGACCTTCTAAAGCCATCAATTACGATAGGGATCACTATTGGCTTATTTTGAAGAATAATATGTGCTGTACCCCTGCGAATAGGTTTAAAAGGTGTTGTCGTTCCCTGGGGGAAAGTAATCAGCCATCCATCATTTAAAGCCCTGGTAATATTGGAAACATCCGACATTTTTACTTGTTTCTTAACATCCTTCCCTTTTTCGCGCCAGGTACGTTCAATAGAAACAGATCCCGCATATGCCATGATTTTTGGCAATATACCGGAACGCATTGTTTCTTTTGCTGCAACATAATATATATTTAACTTAGGATTCCATATATACCCAACATCTTTTATACTGTCAACTCTTCCACTAAGGGAGGCATTAAAAACATGCAGCATGGCTGCAACATCGGCAAAATAAGTTTGATGATTAGAAACAAATAATACATTGGTTGGTGGAAGGTCTCTGATAATCTCAGAACCTTCAATTTGCAGTTCATTAAAACCTCGATATCTTCGATGAGATAATGCTCCTAAAGTTCTAATCAAAGTCTTTTTAAGGAATATATTATTTCCGAAGATATCACTATTAAATAAATCCATATTAAGCTAAAATTGCATTACAAACTTAAAAAAATTATACAACTATAGTAACTTTAACAAATCTTTTATCTCACTCAACATCATTGCTGTTGCTCCCCATACTATATAATTATTTAGATTAAAGCATGGTACGTCAATATTCTTCATATAACTTGTTGATAAGTTTTTTGTAGTTATGGTACTGTCATCCAATAAATCCGACACTTTTACTTCAATAATTTCTTCTACCTCACTATTTTTGATGAATTTTGGTGTAAAATCCAAAGTTCCCAAAAAGGGATTAACTAAAAAATTACTGGGAGCTATAAAAGTTTGTGTCATCTCTTTTATGATTTTAACGCTACTTGCAGGTATTCCAACCTCTTCATGAGTTTCACGCAAAGCAGTATATTCGAGCGATTTATCAATTTCATCAAATTTACCACCCGGAAAACTGATCTGTGCTGCATGTAAACCTTGGTAACTTGCCCTTAAAGTTAATAAAAAGCAGGTTTCATTTTTAAAATTTGGGTAAAAAAGTGCTAATACTGCTGCTTTTTTTGGTGACAACTCCTTAATTTTTTGAGAATTATATCTTAATCTTAAATACGGAGCCATTTTAAATTGTGAATCCAATCCGGCTGCAGTAAATTTTTGTAGATTTGGAATATTGGATGTAAAAAAGTCAAAATTCATTTAAAAACTGTTCTTATTAAAAGGCTTCTTAAACTCAAATTTATGAATAAATTACCAAAAATCGTTCTGATTTTACTCACCATTCTCTTAGTTTTATATTTTATAAGTACTAAAATCGTACCAACACTAATTGATAAGGATCATAATCAGGTTAGAAAGCTGCCTCCTTACAAGATATCACAAAAAGCTCAAGAACTTTACAATGAACTGGATTTTATCGCCGATCTGCATTGTGATGCTCTATTGTGGAAACGAAATTTATTAAAAGATAATGAGTTCGGACAAGTAGATATACCCAAAATGTTGAGGGCAAATATTGCTATTCAAGGTTTTACATTAGTAACTAAATCACCTAAAGGACAAAATTTTAAAAAAAACACAGGCGAAAGCGACAATATTACTTCCCTTTTTATGGCACAAGGGAGACCAGTTTCGACGTGGTTTAGTTTAAAGGAAAGAGCCATTGATCAATGTGAGGATTTAGCAAAATACCAGGAAAGATCTAAACAAACTTTTTATTTTATTAAAAGTAAAAATGATCTTAAAAATTATTTAGAACTCAAAAAAACAAAAAAAGACATAACTGCCGGATTTATTGGTGTGGAAGGTGCTCATGCTTTGGAAGGAAAATTAGATAATATCGATGCCCTTTACGATGCAGGAGTAAGAATGATGGCTGCTACCCATTTCTTTGACAATAAATTAGGCGGATCTGCGCATGGAGTTTCTCAAGACGGACTTACAGATTTTGGTAAGAGAGTAATCCGGGAAATGGTAGAAAAAAATATTATTATTGATATCGCTCACAATTCTCCACAAATGATCGATGATATCTTAAAAATTACTGATAAACCAATAATTTCTTCCCATACAGGAGTTAAAGGTACTTGTGATAATGTGAGGAATTTATCAGATAAGCACTTAAAAGCTATAGCAGATTCTAGTGGTTTGATCGGAATTGCAATGTTTGAGCAGGCTGTTTGTGGATCCAATGCCAAAGCTACTGCCGAAGCAATAAAATATACCATTGATTTGGTAGGAGCCGATTGTGTTGCGTTAGGATCTGATTTTGACGGATCTGTAACAACGCCATTTGATATAACCGGATTACCTCTGATTGTGGAAGAATTATTAGAACTGAATATTAAGGAAGAAGATATTAGAAAAGTGATGGGTGAAAACGTAAAAAGGTTTTTGCTCAAAAATTTACCGGAATAAACTGAAAGTTGTGCTAAATTTATCGTCTCAAATGATGATTAATTATAAAAATAAAATTAATGAAAATCGGAATAGTTTGTTATCCTACTTACGGAGGTAGCGGTGTTTTGGCTACAGAACTTGGAATGGCCTTGGCAAAAAAAGGGTATGAAATTCATTTTATTACTTCGCATCAGCCTGTAAAACTTGATTTTTTATCAGCAAATCTATTTTTTCATGAAGTTTTTGTTGAAGAATATCCATTATTTCATTACCAGCCATACGAACTCGCTTTATCCAGTAAGTTAGTAGAAGTTGTTGAGAAGTACAGATTGGATATTCTACATGTACATTACGCTATTCCTCATGCTTATGCGGCATATATGGCAAAACAAATGCTTCAGCAAAAAGGTATTGAAATTCCTATAGTTACTACTTTACACGGAACGGATATCACTCTTGTCGGAAGTCATCCTTTTTACAGGGCAGCTGTTGAGTTTAGCATAAATAACTCCGATGTTGTAACAGCAGTGTCAGAAAGCTTAAGAACCGATACTTTACGCTTATTTGATATTTATAACAGGATTGAAGTTATATATAATTTTATTGATTTTAATTACCAGAAAAATTGGGACGATGATGATTGTATCCGGCTTACTTTGGCAAAACCTGAAGAAAAGATCATTACACATGTGAGTAATTTTAGGCCGGTAAAAAGGATTCTGGATGTAATAACTATCTTCAATAAAGTACGGAAAAAGATCAATGCCAGGTTGATCATGGTTGGTGACGGGCCTGACAGGGAAAAAGCAGAACAATATACCAGAAAATTAGGATTAGAAGATAAAATTCTGTTCTTAGGAAAGAGTGATGAAGTGAGAAAGGTCTTATGTTTCTCCGATCTGTTTATTTTACCTTCTGAAACCGAAAGTTTTGGCCTGGCTGCACTGGAGGCTATGGCTGCCAGAAACGCTATAATATCAACTAACACAGGTGGTTTGCCTGAAGTAAACATCCAAGGTAGAACAGGATTTTTAAGTGATGTGGGTAATACCGATGAAATGGCAAAAAACGCAATTCATATTCTGGAAGATGAATCCCGCCTTGAAGAATTTAAGGATAAAGCCTTTGGTTATGCTAAGAAATTTTCAATTGAAAAGATTCTTCCCAAATATGAAGCTGTTTATAAGATGGTTACAGGTCATTAACTATATAGCAATAAGCTGTAAAAAGTGGATTTGTGGATAACTTTTAGTTATAAATTTTGAGTGTTGAGCCCGCCTGCCCGTGGCAGGTTTTAAATTACAATGCTATAATGAGAAAATGATTCAATAATTTCTGATTACTCCTTTCTACATACATCTTATTATAAATCTTCAAATTAAGATAAATATTAGATAAATGAGCAATTTTATACCTCACACTTTTTACCTGAAATCCTCTGCGTCCTTTGCGAAAATCTTTGCTGTACTTTGCGCACCTTGCGGTTAAAACTTCTGACTTTTTCTCTACCCTACTCAAACTTTGAAAACTCATCGGATGAGTGGAAATGATTCAATGATTGAGTTCTTAGTTTCAAGTGCTTATATTCTGTATATCCGAAAGGCCTCTGGTGAAAAATGCTGTTATTAAAACAAACTACTAAAATACTCCCATATCTTAATATTAAATTGATATCCATTGGCATTTTTTAATAATTCATGTTCCGATATCAATAGGCTGTCTGATGGGTTCATTTTAATTTGTTTACTATCCGCTGTGTGAATTCCATAAAACTCGGGATGAAACTGTAGTCCGATAACATTTTTGTATTTATTATGTTGAATGGCCTCAACTACTTTTCCATCCATTGATGTAGCAATTATTTTAAAACCACTTCCTATATTCTTTACCGCCTGATGATGACTGCTTATAACTACAGGCAGTTTGTTCTTATCAAGTTCTATCTTTGATAACACGGTATTTTCTTTTAATTTTATCTGGTGTACACTGTGGCTATTCAGGGTTGAATCGGTATCTTTTATTCTCCAGTAATTCTTATGTTGATTATTTTGATCTAAGGCCAAAACATCCTCAACGTATTTCATTCCGTAAATATCGGATGGAATATCCTGGTACATATCTCCACCAGTAGCAACATTCATAGTTTGCATACCCAAACAGATACCCAGTACTACATAATCATTTTTTTGCTCCAAAAATGCTTCATGAGTATTATCTTTTCTACCCAACAAATGATATAGAAATGATAATTCGAAATAATGCCTGTTTGGTGTTTTTATTCCGGCAAGCAAACTGGTTTTTTGTGTATAAAGTTCAGATGGGATATCCCATCCCCCTAAAAAGATGATACCTTCACTATTTTTAAATAATTCATAATAACTATCAGAACAACTGTTTTTAGTGTACAGGTTTTCCCTGTTAAGGTCTCCGTCAATCTTTTTAAGCTTTATATAATCGATACTATTAGAGGTAACATACTCTAAGGCCTTATCATAACTTATTTCACTCTTTGCATAAAAAACTGCATCAAACTCCAGGTTTTCAATATCTATAGCTTTCTTTTCCGTTAAGAGGTTTAATCCCTTCAAATACGAAACACCCGGATTAACTAAAATAATACGGTTTTTGTCGTTTTTTACATCCTTAGTTTGTGCGCAAGAGCCTGCAAATGATAATAAAACAATTAAAAATGCTAATAATATCTTTCTCATAATTTAGTTCCCTTTTTAAATTTTAAATACTATATTTTGTCCAAATATAAGTATTTAATTTATACCTAAATTAAGATTTTACAAGACACCCTTGAGATTGATATAGGACTTAAATATTATTCAATGCATAACTGAGTTATCTTTTTACATTCATACGATGACTAATAAGCATAATGAAGATAGTTATCCGATGAGTTTAGCTCAATACTTCACTTATTTACAACTCAACAGGTGACTAAATATTTCCTCTAACCCCTTCGGTCTTCTGACTCCCAACTTCCGGCTATTCTCCTACTCAAACATTGTAATTCTTCTATCTCTCTTGATAAAGTGAAGTTTATCATCTTTTAATACCTGCTGCCTGTACCCGAATAAATGGAATATCTCTTTAGTCAGGAATTTAGCAGTCTTAGGATCTACAATAAGTGTATAATTATTACCCGGGTCACTTTGAATTCCGGGTAATAACCTTAAAAAATGATGGGTATGTAATTTTCTTGCCATACGGGAAGTCTTTAGCCAAAACAAAGAAATTCTATTCACAATAAAAAAACCATCATTTCCCTGCATTTGATACAAAGGCATAAATATCCTGCCTCCTATTGGAGCTTTAACTCTGGTGTTATTACTAATTGCCAAATCCTGGTGCTTTTTTATTTTTTCGAAATTCTCAAACCCAAGATTCATTTTAAAATCTTCAACTTCTTTGATTATATATTGATAATCTATCTCATAAAAATTATGACCGCATTTACATCGTCTTAGAGTTTGTTTATGCTTAAAGAAATCCGGAAGCTGTTTTTCTTCAATACATTTCGTAAAAACTAAAGACATCCAGATAAAAGCTTCACAATTTTTCACAGATCGCTTATCTATATGCTGTCCGGCTTCAAAACCCAAAGCAATATGACCAAATTCATTCATATATGTTAAAAGTGGGCCTTGTAAAAATTCTTCAATTCCCAAAACAATCGGTACAGGGAATTTTGATGAAAAATTCCTGTTATTTAATGAATCACTTATGGTAATAAACGGGATTGTATGTGAAGAAGTAGTATGAAGGTCAAAAAAGTAAAACGGACCTTTATAATTTTCTAAAATATTTTTAATCTGTAAATAAATGGAAGCCTGTTCGAAATCTTCTATAAAATGACCGTTAGTTTTAGTCTTTAATTTTGATATCCTTTCTTTACACCAAATCCTGTTTAGATCTATATCCTCAAATCGGATTCCTTTGTTTAGGGCATTGATATTTCCATAAATAAAAAAGATATTCCCTTTAAAATTTATTTTTTCGTCATTTATTCTTTTCAATATATTTTCAGATGCCTTTACTCCCGCATTCTCATTTCCGTGTATTCCGGCAAATACTATTATAGTAGCTTTCGGATTTTCACTATCCACACTTCCAATTATCCTGTTTACATCATATTTTAAAGTCGAATTATTCTTCACTATCTATTTTCTTTTGATAAATCCCTTCAAGATCATTTCTGGTAATGATTCCGGTTAGTTCACCATTTTCAAGTACTGGTAGACATCCTATTTTATTCTTTATCATTATTTCTTTAGCTTCTTCAATAGTAATTTCTGATTCAACACAGGTAATTTGCTCAATCATTACATCTTTCGCAACCAATAAATTATCCTCTTTTATATCTATCTTATCAATATCCGAACTGGATACAACTCCTACAAGTTTATTCTTATTATTTACGACCGGCATATGGTGTATATTCTTCCATTTCATGATATTATCTATCAGGGCAACCAGATCATTTTCGTGAACTACGAACAACTCTGTAGTCATTATCTTTTCGAGTTTGTTCTTTTTGATATTCGGACTAAAACAATCCATAGCTTTTGCCAATTTCCATTCGTGTACAGGCTTTCCGGTTTGCTGCCTTCCGTACATACAGGAAACTATAGTAGCATTGGCAACATCCCTGGTCATTTCTTTAGTCAAAGACCTGTAACTATTTATCATCCAAACACTTCCATTCTTTCTCTTTTCAACTCTTTTTTTAATTATATTCAAATATTTCTTGATATCCCGGGGTGAAATATCTGATTCTTTAAGTCCTTTTTTAGCGATTGGAAGCAATTCATTTAAAATCAATTTCCTTGCAGAAATACCTTTTCCAAACCAGTTAAAATATGTGTTAATTCCTGTTCTTGCAGCATTGATAAAATTACCTCTGGCTTCGTTAAAAGCCATTTTATCCTGAATGGACCTGTATATTTTTGGCAAACCCTGCATCAAGCCAATCCAAAAAACTGCATTGGCAACTTCATCAATCACAGAAGGGCCTGAAGGCACATACCTGTTTTCGATCCTTAGATGAGGAATTCCATCAGTAATACCATAACACAGACGATTCCATTTATACAAAGTACCATTTAAAAGTTGTAATGCTCTTAATTTAGGAATTTCATTCCTTTCCAGCGTTTCCAATGAATTCTCTTTAAAATCGGTAGTAACCAGCGGAGTATATCTGGCAATATCATCCCAGTAGAGTTCTAAAATGGAATTTCTCACCCAATCAGTTCCAAAAGAAACTCTTGACTTTTGCTCTCTTAAATGAAGGGAAGCATTTCTGGTATCCATACTCTGTTGGAAAAGTGCAATTCGTGTTTCACTCCAAAGCTCTCTACCAAAAAGTAAAGGTGAATTTGCCGTAGCTGCCAATACAGGCCCGGCAATTGCCTGTGACCAATTGTATTTATCTATGATATTATCGGGATCTATCTGCAAATGCACCTGAAAACTCGTGTTACAAGCTTCAAAAAGGATGGATTCATGGGTTAGAATTAGTTCATCTACCCCCCTTAAATGTAACCTGAAATTTCTACCTCGTATTTTCTTTAAAACTTTATTAAGAGTCTTATACCTGGCATGTGGAGTGATATTTCTAAAAACCAGATCCTTTTTCTTTAAAGTTGGGAGGATCCCTGTAAGTAATACTTTATTATTATCTGTTTGTTTGGCCTTTATTTGTGCATTCTTTATTAATCCTTTTAATTGATCTTCCAGGTTTGAGAAACAGTCTCCTTTCAGAATTAGAGGATCAATATTAATTTCCAGATTGAATAAAGCTATTTCGGTGGTAAAACGCCTATCCTCGATCTTTTTTAAGATCTTTAAAGCATTTCTCGAAGGTCTGAAATTTTTATCAACGATAAAAAGCTCCTGCTCTGCCCCTATTCGATTTATTTTTTTTTCAAAAAGGTCTTTCTTATGCATTACTCCAAGAGCATTAATATCACTTAGAAGATGATTTAAATATTCTCTTCTTTCCTGTAAACCAGATATTTCTCTAACCTTCTGATAACCCATAAAAAAAGCATTTAACCTTTAAATTTACAGCTAAATGCTCATTTTATCAAATGATTTATGTTTTTTTTACCAAACAAATAATGGCTTATCTTTCATCATATTATTAACTTTTAAAGCAATAGCTTCTAATTTGTCATCATCTTCAAAATTAGTAATTACTTCATCGACAAGATCAACAATAGGTTTCATATCTTCCTCTTTCAACCCGCGGGTAGTAACTGCTGCTGTACCAACTCTGATTCCGGAAGTAATAAAAGGAGACTTATCATCAAAAGGAACCATATTTTTATTAACTGTGATATCTGCTTTTACCAATGCGTTTTCAGCTTCTTTACCGGTAATATTCTTATTCCTTAGGTCTATCAACATCATATGATTATCTGTTCCTCCCGAAATTAATTGATAATCTTTTTCAACGAATGCTTTTGCCATTGCAGCGGCATTCTTTTTAACCTGCAATTGATAATGTAAGAAATTATCTTCCAAAGCTTCACCAAAAGCAACTGCTTTAGCGGCAATGATATGTTCTAAAGGGCCCCCTTGCATCCCCGGGAAAACCGATGAGTTCAATAAAGTACTCATCATTTTTATTTTCCCTTTGGGAGTTTTTTCACCAAAAGGATTTTCAAAATCTTTTCCCATCATGATCATACCACCTCTTGGGCCACGAACAGTTTTATGAGTTGTAGTGGTTATGATATGGCAGTGAGGCATCGGGTCATTTAAAATTCCTTTTGCGATCATGCCGGACGGATGTGAAATATCTGCCAACAAAATTGCGCCAACACTATCGGCAATTTCTCTGAATCTTTTAAAATCAATATCTCTTGAATATGCAGATGCACCTGCGATGATCATTTGAGGTTGAACTTCTTTTGCAACTTCCTGAATTTTATCATAATTCAAAACTCCTGTTTCTCTTTCTACACCATAAAAAGCAGTTTTATATAATTTTCCTGAAAAATTAACAGGTGAACCATGGGTTAAATGGCCTCCATGAGACAGGTCAAACCCTAAAATAGTATCTCCGGGTTTTAGGCAAGCCTGATATGCAGCAGCATTAGCTTGTGATCCGGAGTGAGGCTGTACATTCACATATGCAGCACCATATAATGCTTTTGCCCTGTCAATAGCCAATTGTTCAACTACATCTACTACTTCACAGCCTCCATAGTATCGTTTTCCCGGGTATCCTTCTGCATATTTATTGGTTAATACAGAACCTGCAGCTTCCATAACCTGCTCACTTACATAGTTTTCTGAAGCTATTAATTCCAACCCAATGGTTTGTCTTTCTTTTTCCTGTTGAATTAAATCAAATATTTGTTGATCGCGTTGCATGATTAAATTTTAAGTTTATGTTAAAATCGTACCAAAAGTAATAAATTCATTTTGCATATAAGAAGAAACATATATATTTGATACAAATAATTTAACTAAAAAATCTCCCCCCCAACCTATGAAAATAACTGCTAACGACCCAAAAAGAAAAAGCTGGCTGGAAGTTGATAAGAATTCCGACTTCCCCATTCAAAATATTCCTTTCGGAGTATTCTTAACCAAACATGACATCATCACTATTGGAACCCGTATAGGCGAATATGCCATTGACCTAGCTGCTTTACATCAATTAGGATATTTTGAAGGTATCCCGCTTACCGATGATATCTTTATGCAGGATACTTTAGATGATTTTATTGCAGATGGCCAAAATACCTGGAGGTTGGTAAGAAATAGGATTTCTGAAATTTTTGATGCAGAAAATACTAAACTAAGAGATACTAAAAAGCATAGGAAAGAAGTGATCTTTAATATGAAGGAAGTTGAAATGAAATTACCTATAAATGTTTGTGATTACACCGACTTCTATTCGAGTAAAGAGCATGCGACAAATGTTGGTAGAATGTTTAGAGATTCTGAGAAAACTTTAACTAAGAACTGGCTTCATATTCCTCTAGCCTACCACGGTAGGTCTTCTTCGGTTGTGGTTTCCGGAACAAAGGTCAGACGGCCTCACGGACAAACTTTTCCTCAGGGTGCTTCAGAACCTGTTTTTGGTCCGTCAAAACTGGTAGATTTTGAACTGGAAATGGGTTTTATTACAACCGAAGCCAATAAATTTGGAAAAAATATTCCCATTGATGAAACCGAAGAAAATATTTTTGGAATGGTCTTATTAAATGATTGGAGTGCCAGGGATATCCAGAAATGGGAATCTGAACCTCTTGGACCGTTTTTAGCAAAGAATTTTGCAACAACTATTTCTCCATGGATTGTTACGATGGACGCTTTACAACCCTTTAGAGTTGAAAGTCCAAAACAAGATCCACAACCTTTTGAATATCTTCAGAAAGAAGGAAAAAACAGCTTCAATATACATTTACAAGCATCAATAAAGCCAAAGAAAGAAGAGGAAACTGTTGTTTGTAATACCAATTTCAAATATATGTACTGGACTATCTATCAACAACTTGCACATCATACAATAAACGGATGTAATGTAAGAGCCGGTGATCTGTTTGGCAGCGGAACTATTTCCGGGCCAACCGAAGGAAGTTACGGTTCTATGCTGGAATTAACATGGGGTGGTACTAAACCAATAAAAATGAATGATGGCACTGAACGAAAATTCTTAAACGATAATGATGCAGTTATCTTAAGAGGTTATTGCAAAAATGATGAAGTAAGAATTGGCTTTGGTGAATGTAAAGGAAGGTTAAAAAAAGCTAAACTATAACTTTAAATACTTATTATTAAACATGTAAAAAAGAGGAAGGTAAAACATCTTCCTTTTTTTGTTATTTTTATATAAATAGTTAATGTTAAACCAACCCAAATTCGTGTAAATCTAAGACTTGTTTTTATTAGGAATAAAATAGGTAATGCCTCCAACAAAAACGAATAGCAGTCCGATGATACTTTCTTTCGGCCTTTCTACCAGCATATATCCTAAAGCCCAAATACTAAAAACAATAAAAATAATCTGGATAAATGGTTTAAACGGACTTTTAAAAGCATCTTTCCTGCTTTTTAACCAAAATATTGAGGCTACTGTTATAGTCCCCATCAGTTGTAAAACAAAACTTGTATACAACATTACCTGGTCAAAACTTCCGGTAAGGGTTAGGATAATACTTATTATTGCCTGTAACCATAATGCGTTTACAGGAATACCATTTTTATTTGTTTTAGCTATAGGTTTCCAAAAAGAATAATCTTTAGCCATGGCATAAGTGATTCGGGATCCAATCCATAAATACCCACTAACTGTAGCTATTAATTGAATCGCAATAAAAGCACCAACCCAGAGTTCACCCTTTTCACCAAACAAATTAGCAAATGCGATAGAGGCGACTTCTACCTTTCCTTCTAAATCATCAACTGATGCATGTTTCAAGAATACTATTTGGAGTAAAATATAAAGTACAGTAACCAATACGGTACCGATCAATAAAGCTTTTGGTAAATTTCTCCTGGGATCATTTATCTCATCGACAATATATGCCGCAGAATTCCAACCCGTATAGGCATAGGTTACATATAAAAGAGAAACAGCAAAACCGGGTAAAAATATTTCACTTTGCCATGTTGTATCAAGGTTAATTGCATTTTCATGATCTGGCAAATAATAGAAACCTAAAAATATAAGCACTAAAACAAAGCCTACTTTTATCAAAGTAGATAGATCCTGAAATTTTCCACTTTGACCAACACTAACCGAATGAATTGCTGTAAGAATTAAAATTATCGCTATTCCAAACCAATTATTAAAGATTTGAGGATTAATTGGTTGCAGATAACTCTTCATCGCCATTACCGAAATAGCAATGGGGGCAGTAAATCCTACTGTGAGGGATATCCATGCGTACAAATATCCCATTATTGGGTGAATCAATCGGGAGAGAAATATATAATCTCCTCCCGATTCATCAAAATTAGTTCCTAATTCAGCATAAGTAAAGGCTCCGATTAAAGCTAACAATCCACCTATAGACCAAATCAAAATGATACTCCAGGTATTTTGTATATCTTCTAATTGAAAACCCAGGCTGGTAAAAACTCCTGTACCGATCATATTGGATATAACCAATGCAGCAGCGGTTTTCCAGCCTATTTTATTTTTCATCCTTAATTACTTACTCTGAATTAGTAAAATATTGTTTTATAATTTAAAGGTTATCCTACCAAAATAGTAAGCTCCCGTAGTACCCATTTGTACCGGTGCATATGGAAATACTTTAAAATAACTGTTTTCATATACTTGCTCATCAGGATAAACATCGAAAAGGTTACTGGCACCTAACACAAAACTAAGTTGATCAGTAAATTTATACGAAGCACTTAGATCTGTAACTATTTTGCCATCATGTTTTTGACTTACACCCCATGGAGAACCATCACGGGTTACTTCTCCCCAATAAGTGTTTCTAAGCATTACACCCAGTTTATCACCAGAATAATCAATCGTGAAAATGGCTTTATTCTTAGGGAAGTTGGTTTCGATCAAACTTTTTTCCTGAGCTCCGAAATACACATCTTCCTGTCCGATAAAATCAGCTGGGATATTGTTTAGTTTATCATCAACTTCGGTTTCATTGTAGTTATACAACAAAGAAAAGTCTATTTTACTATTCTCAAATTCCCATTTATAATTAGCAACCAGGTCAATTCCTTGTGTAGACGTATTTACAGCATTTGTGAAGAACCTGGCAGCTTGAACATTTAAACCTAAAGACTCAAATATCGCTTGTATGTTTTCTTCAGGGTCACCCCAAACATCATTACCCAAACTTCCTGTATATATAATTCTATCATCTATATCAATATTATAGGCATCTAAAGTGACATTGAAGTTATCAGAAATATTGGCAGTAAGCCCAATACTCATATTAACAGAAGTCTCCTCTTTCAATTCATTAATTCCCAATTGATTAGCTACATTACTGTCATTTCTAAAAGTACCATTATTCACCATGACTCCATCCACAATATCGGAGGTGATATTATTAAAATACTTCTGGTGTAAAGATGGTGCCCTAAAACCGGTACTTACAGAACCTCTTAAAGCAAACATATCTCCTAACTTTAATCTAGAACTCAATTTACCGTTTAAAGTGCTTCCAAAATCACTAAAATTCTCAAATCTTCCTGCTGCTCCTACCATAAAACTTTCGGAAACATTTAGTTCCAGATCAGCGTATGCAGCAACTGAAGTTCTACTTTCACTAACTTCATTATCCGGAGAAAATCCAGGGAATGAATTTGCTCCATCTTCATAATATGATCCATATTCCCCTGCTCCTATAGCATATTTTTCATACCTGAACTCTGCTCCAAGAGCAGTATTTAAACCATTTAAAATCTCTTCATTGTATTTAGAAACATCTAAGTTCATAGTGTTTTGGAAGAAAGCATGACCCCCGGCATCAAAACTTGTAGGGCTATCAGCTCCAAGTGCATCATTAACAGTATTATTAACTCCATAATCAAAACTGTTACCACCGGCAGTATTACTAATATCAAAATACCACTCTCCTACCATGGTTTTATAACCTGTGATAAGCGAAAGGTCTAGTATATCCGATTTAAGTTCAGGCTGGAATCCGTTAGGGAAAATTTCCAGTACATGCCATTCAGAAGGTAATCTTCTGAATCCATAACCTGTACCTTTTCTTATGTTAATTCCACCGGAAGAATAAAATTCACCGTTCTCGCTTGTTGGCAATGACAAGTTATAGAAAAATTGTGCATTTTTAATTGCAGCATCACCAACATGGAAATTGAAATCATCTCTTGTTAATCCGGCCTCAGCAATTAACTGATCATCAATCTCTTTGGCTCCATCATTGGCAAAAGGGTAAGCGAACCAATTATCCCATTCTGATTGATCATAAATAATCAAATCATGATGACCGGATCTGTTTGTACTTTTTCTGTCATTGAATTCAGCAGATAAATTCAAAACCCCATCATTCCCGATTTCAGTTCCATAATTTAAATTAACATTAATTGTTTCACCATCACCTTCAGATGTAACACCATATGTAGCAGAAGCTTCAAGACCAACTGTCTTTTTCAATACTATGTTAATTACACCAGCAATAGCATCAGAACCATATTGAGCAGAAGCACCATCTCTAAGCACCTCAATTCTTTCAACTGCTGAGGAAGGGATCGCAGAAAGATCGGTTCCTACAGATCCGTGGCCTACTGTTTGCTGGTTGTTTACAAGTGAAGTTGTATGTCTTCTTTTACCATTTACTAAAACCAATGTTTGATCAGGTCCCAAACCTCTTAAAGATGCAGGGTCGATATGCTCTGTACCATCAGAAGCCGATTGCCTGTTTGAGTTAAATGATGGTACCAAATAGGTCAACATATCATTTATCGTAGTTTGAGGAATCTCTAATTTGACATCTGAAACAGTGACTACATCAACCGGAACAGGTGTTTCCAATTTTGTTCTTCTCGGGTTTCTACTACCTACCAGAACAACCTCACTAAGGACACTTGACTTAGGAATCATGGTTACTAATATGTCCTTACCTCCAGATATCTCCTGAGTTTCAAAACCAACCATTGAAAATTTTAAAACGGAATTTTCATCAGCTACCTCAATTGAGAATAACCCATCAAAATCTGTAGTTGTTCCCTTGTCAGTACCTTTGACAACAACGTTTACACCTGGTAAAGGATGTTTTTCAGCATCTACAACTTTTCCTGAAAAGTCATGCTGGGCACTAACAATACCAAATGATAGAAACAGGACTAATGTAATTATTTTTTTCATTGTTAAAATTTTGGATTAATTAAAGTTTATTTTTTGAATAATTTTACTCGTGTTCCAATTGGCATTTCTTTAATATAAAATGCATAATCATTAAAGCTCGACTTATCCCATGATCTTCCTATTTCGGGAAGTATATATCCATCTAATCCACGACTAGAGCCATTAGTTATTGTATCTTTTCCTCCATGTTTACCAAGATGTGCTGTAAGAATAAGGTTACGTTTATCAATCAGCTCATTAGTATCAGGATTATAGAACTCTGCAATTACTTCAGTATCAAGATCAACACCTAAATGTTTGGCAATACCAAATATTCCTTCCTTATGTGAGGATAGGGATTTCCCGTTATAATAATGATCCGGATTAGTGATAACCACTTCATTAGGTTCTATGTCCAAACTAGGAATATGTTCAGAAACTTCCAGCTTAGTTACAGCAAAACCGGGAGGACAACCTCCATTTGTAATTGTACAAAGAGCTTGTGGAATAATAAAGTGTTTTAAAGATCTGAATTGTGTTCCTATACTCAGATCCTCTAATTTACTGTGTCCGGGTATTCCTTTAATAATGTAAAGTTCTTCAATATAATCCTTTAAGGGAGTATACGCTTCGTTATCCACACCTATAACATTATGCAAAACATTTGTCTTTGGGTCTCTTACCCTGGCCCAAAGACAATCTGATCCCTGAGATCTTTCTTTACCGGCATACTTTGCCCTACTTGCATTATTGATGAAAATATTAGAAGATCTGAAAATTGTATTTTCATGATAATCCAATTCAAGTTCCGCACGATTTCCTAGTAGATCCAATACCTGGCTTCCGGTTTGTAAACTTCGTCCCGGTACAGATCCTATATAATCAACAACCTGAATATAAACACCAAATCTCTCATTCATAATTTCGTAGTGATCCCTGATCTTTGACTTAGCAATATCCCCCCCTTTTATGGTATCTGAAAAATAATATACTTTTTGTCTAGTCAGACCTGATCTTAATAATCCCATCACTCCTCTTATAACAAGATCCTGGGAAATTGTATCTAAATCACCTTTTTTGGTAGCTAATACAGTTTGTAAAATTAACATCAGCCTCGATTCTTCAATCGTATTTACCGGAAGATTTGATAAACTCATCAAATAATCAGATATTTCCTCTTTTGTGGTCTTATTTAAGAAACTGCTCCATAAAGACTTTGCAAGATCCAACTCATTTTGGTATTGCAATAATAATGGTTCAGTATCTGCATCTAAATCATTTGCAGTCAACGAATTAATCACATCATAGTCATAATTCCAACTTATCTTACTTAATTCCTGAATACTTCTTTTAATCTTATTAATCATCTTATAATATACTTAATAAATTTAGCCGGTAATATTACTAAATATTACACATTCTGTATTATACAAATACAATATTTTTACGATATTCAAATGTATAAATTAAAAAACTCAGGACTGAGGCCTGAGTTTTTTTAATCAATGTAGTATTTTTCTACTTTGCTTCTTCTACAATTTCCAATTCAAATAACAGGTCTGTATTTGGAGGAATTACATTTCCGGCACCTTGTTCTCCATAAGCTAAATGTGATGGAATCATCAACAATACTTTATCTCCAACCTTCATTTGCTGAAGGCCTTCTCTAAATCCAGGTATTAATGCTGCATCAGGACTGTAATCCATTGGTACCGGCCCGTAACCACCACCTTGATCTCTACGAGAATCATATTTACCATGCAAAGTAGCAACTTCTTTTATATTTGAATCAAAGAGATCTCCGGAAGCAAAATACCCCGCATAGTTAACCAAAACTTTAGATCCTGCTACAGGTCTTTTACCTTCTCCTTTGATTAGACTAATTACCTTTAACCCAGAAGGCAATACGGTTGCTTTAACTTCATTCTCTTCAATAAATTTTAAAAGATCCTCTTTTACTTTCTTTAGCTCTTCGGCAAGCTTTTGCTTTTCTTCTTCGATTGATTTATAATAACTATCAAATTCAGCTGCAGCATCAAAATCTTTGGCTTCTTTTCCTATTCTGATAATCTCTATTTTTTCAATTTTATCACCTACAGCAACAGAATCAACTACTTCCTGTCCAATTACAACATGCCCGAAAACTGTATGACGGCCATCTAAAAATTTAGTCTCCTTATGAGTAATGAAAAACTGGCTTCCATTGGTTTCAGGCCCTGAATTGGCCATCGATAAAACACCAGGCCCATCATGTGAAAACATTAAATTCCCCTGATCATCAACAGGAAACTCCGACTCAAAACGATATCCCGGCCCACCGGAACCATTCCCACGGGGATCACCTCCCTGTATTACAAAATCCTTTACAACTCTATGAAAGGTCAATCCGTCATAAAATGGTTTACCCTTAAATTCTTCACTAACATGATCATTGGTTCCTTCAGTCAAAGAAACAAAACTTGCTACTGTTACAGGTGTATGTAGATATTCTAACTGAAGTAGAATATTCCCTTTACTTGTCTCAACATCAGCATATAAACCATCACTTAAATCAGGATATTTGGTTGTTTTACATGATGTAGAACTCATTATTACCGCAAAAACTATTAATTGTACTAACTTCATTTTCTAATTTTTATTTTTTGTAATTTGTTTTAATTCAACTGTATATATCAATATTTCATTTGATTTTATCCTTTCATCTCCTGTATAACCATACGCTTTGTGTGAAGGAAATAAAAATGTCACAATATCTCCTTGGTGCATCAACTTTATTCCTTCCTGTAAACCGGTGATCAACTCTTCTTTATCCACCAAATATCTTTTATCACCTAATTCTTCTTTGGAATAAATGATCGAATCGTTTAAGCCTTTAATCTGGTATGAAAAGATAACATCATCACCTTTTACAGGAGAATAGTTATTTAAACTATCTTTTTTATTATAATAATACCAGAATCCATATTCTGAGTTGATGTAAGTATTTAAAGAATCCTTTTGCATTTTTAACTGCAGCAATTTTTCTTCAAACTTAATTAAATTCTTATTTCGCTTCACAGACTCCTCTATATAAGACCCTGTTTTCCTTAAAATTGGCTTACGGGGTTCCGGTTTTTCACAGGAAAAAAACACCAAAGACAAAACGAATATGTATATTAATTTATTCATGTACATTATTTAATTTTTCTTCATATCCGGGTAAAATACTTTGAAAATAGGAAACGGTTTCTTTTAAGCTTTTTTCAGTTCTTCCACCTGCTGCATTAATATGTCCCCCACCATTAAAATGTTTTCTGGATACTTCATTTACATTAAAATCGCCTATCGATCTGAAAGATATTTTAATGATCCCCTGCTTTCTGTCTTCAATAAAAATTGCAGCAAAATTTATATCATTCAAAGAAAGCGCATAATTTACAAACCCTTCGGTATCACCTTTTTTAAAGTTAAATTTTTGCAACTCCCTGTTTGATAAGGTAATATAGGCTGCTTTGTATTTTGGTAAAACCACCATATTACTTAAAGCTGTTCCCAGGAGTTGTAACCTGCTTACAGAATTATCATGTATCTTATTGTATATTTTAGCATGTTCTACACCCCTATCCAACATATCAGCTGCTATCCTATGTGTTTGACTAGAAGTAGCAGGAAACCTAAAGTTTCCGGTATCAGTTAAAATTCCTGCATATAAACAGGAGGCTATATCTTTATCTATTTTTGACAGATCCTGAAGCATATCTATAAATAAATAGATCATCTCACAAGTAGAAGAAATCTTTGAATCACTATAAATGTATTTTGCAAACTCTTCAGGTTGTTGGTGGTGATCGATTAAAATATAAACAGGATCAACCCCTTCCAATACTTTTAACATTTTATCCCCTACTCTATGCAATGCATTAAAATCCAAAGTAAAAACAATTTCTGCATCTTCCAGAACTTCAGTCCCTTTAGAAATATTTTCTTCAAAGACCAATACTTTATCATTATCAGGCATCCACTTCAAAAAATTCGGGCAATCATTCGGACTTACAACAGTTACCTGATGTCCGAACTTTTTTAAATAATGGTATAATCCCAAACTTGCACCATAAGCATCCCCGTCGGGATTTCGATGCGGAACAATTACAATATTTTTTGATGTGGTAAGTAAAGACTTAATGTCTTTTATATCTTCTGAATTCATAAGCTGCGAATATACATTAAAATTGAATGATTGAAAATTAAAAGATTGTAAAAAGTGATAATCAAACATGGCTACATTCATTTTTATAGTCTATTTTTAGAAAAAATTTATTAGCCATGAGAACAATTCCTAAAAAAATATTTTTCCTCTTGATTATTTTGATCATTTCTTGTACAAGATCCCAAAAGAAAGAAGTGATAACTGAAAACAACAATGAAATTGAATATGATCAGAATTCAGCTAAAGAACTAATCATTTCATTCAGTTCATGTGATAATCAAAGGAGAAATAATACATTATGGAAAGAGATCTTAATAAGCAATCCTGATGTATTTATCTGGGGTGGTGATATAGTATATAGCGACACCTACGATATGGATAAAATGAGAAAAAATTACCTCATTCAAAAAAATGACTCAGTTTATTTAGACTTTATCAAGAAAGTAGATGTTTTGGGTACCTGGGATGACCATGATTATGGTAAAAATGACGCAGGGGAGGAATATAAAATGAAAGATAGTGTACAACAGATATTTTTAGATTTTTTTGAGGTTCCGATCGATGATATACGCAGAACAAGAAAAGGTGTTTACTTTTCTAAAGAATATAAAACAGGTGAAAATTCTGTAAAAGTAATCGTTTTGGATACTCGCTATTTTAGAACTGAATTAACGAGGGATAGAGCCACCAAAAAACGCTATAAACCCAATAAGTATGGAGAAGGCACTATGCTTGGTAAGGAACAGTGGGATTGGTTAAAAAATGAGTTAGATCAGACTGAAGCCGACTTCAATATTATCGTAAGCAGTATACAGTTCTTATCGTATGAACACGGGTTTGAGACATGGGGCAATTTTCCGCATGAAGTAGAAAAATTTGATAATCTGATTCTTGATTCAGGAGCCAAAGGTGTGATCATTTTATCTGGAGACAGGCACATTGCTGAAATCTCATCCAAAAATATTTCCGGAGTAAATTATCCTTTGATCGATTTTACGGCAAGTGGAATGACACATTCGTACAAATCTTTTAGTAGCGAAGCAAACGAATATAGAGTTTCAGATGTAATTTCAGATAAGAATTTTGGTATATTAAAATTTGACTTTATAAACAATA
>JBDLIB010000014.1:0-32257 GCA_039715085.1 Bacteroidota bacterium
AAGATATCTTTTGGGGATTAATTCTAACAGCAATGTACTTTATCCTTTTTTATATAGAAAGGGTAACCCTAAGTAACATACTAACATTCAGGTCAAACCAGGAATTACTCGGTTTAATGCTTGATATGAGAAAAGATCCATTACTACTGATCCTTTGGTTCGGACCTGTTCTGTGGATAGGAATTGCACTTTATGAAGAATTGATAAGAGTTTTTATGCTAACCAGTCTTTGGAAATTCTCTAATAATACTTTATGGATAATAACATCCATTATAATAACATCATTAATAATTGGATTGGCACACTGGAGTCAGGGTTCTTATGGAATTATGACTATCGCTATAAAAAGCTTAGTATCAGGTTATTTCTTTTACAAAATAAGACGAATTTTACCATTAATAATCGCCCATGTTTTATATGATGGAATTCAGGTCGCATTATTACTAATTACATATCCTCAATAATTATGAACCAGATAAAAATATTCAAAACTCTCTTTTTTATTCTAGTTGTTTCGATAGTATTCTCATGCAATAATAAAACTTCACCTGAGGAAACTTTTATAAAATATCAAAAGAATGAATCCTTAGAAAGTTTTGCAACCAAAATTAAAGATCACTATAAACTTCCGAGTATTGCTATTGCTTTAATAAATGACGATTCTATAACAGATATTGTTGTAAAAGGAAAAAACAAAGTAATAAATGGAACAGACCTGAATGTAAATAGTAAATTTCAAATAGGTTCTTGCGGAAAGGCCTTTACATCACTTTTGGTTGCAACATTTATCGAACAAGGTTTTATTGAATGGGATACTAAATTGATTGATGTTTTTAAAGATATTAACATCCATCCTAAATTTAAAAATGTTACTGTAAAACAATTGCTTTCACACACATCAGGTATTCGTAAGTTCTCTTCTGATGAAGAGGTTTTCAACCTTGACAGGATAATCCCCCAGTTAAAAGGCAATACCACTCAAAAAAGAAAAATATTTACCAAATGGAATTTAGAACAGGAACCTGCCAACAAAATTGGTGAATATCATTATTCAAATGCCGGATATATCATTGTTGCGTCTGTATTAGAAGAATTGTGTGGTATGTCGTATGAAAACCTAATGAAAAAAAATGTTTTTGTTCCATTAGATCTTAAATCAGCTGAATTCGGATATCCTTTTATTAAAGATGATTCTCAACCTCACAGACATATGTTTCGAGATGAAAATGGCAGGGGTATTATACTAAAAGATAATGAAAGAATACCTGATGAAATTTTTAACCCTGCCGGTTTTATCTCATTATCTATCGAAGATTTTGCAAAATTTGTTTTAACCAATAAAAAAGCATTGAATGGTAAAGAAATACCTTATGACAACTACAATATAACAGAACTATTTAAACCAGTAATAAAACTTAATAATGGCTATGAAGCAGCATTAGGATGGCAAATTATTTATATAAACGGAGTCAGAACTTATGGCCATACAGGCAGTGATCAGTCAATTAGAGCTGCAATGTCTATAAACACAAAAACCAATCAGGCAGTTGTTTTTGCAACAAATATTGGTGATGAAATTTCGGAAATTGCAATGATGAATGTAATTATTGAATTGTTAAATTTATAAATTGACTCGTCCTGATTTTTATTTACACTTCTCACATTTTAATGCTACAATGATATAATGATGAAATGATTTAATCTTTAGTTTTAAGTTAAAAATTATCCATTTTCAAATCAACTGACTCATCCAATTTCTTGTTTCTTGTTTTTTCTCGCAGATATCACAGATTGGCGCAGAAATAATTTTCGGAAATTTGCGAAATCTGCGTGAGTAGCCATTATTCTCAACCTTCTCACTCCTTTCTTCTTACTTCTTACTCCTTACTCCTTATTTAATAAACTGAATGCTTATAGGGTAATTAGGTGCTTCACCATTATTAGCTCTTATAGCATTTAGTATTGGAAATACCAGACAAAAAATTCCGATAACAATCAAGCCTAAAAATCCCAAGCCAATTAATAAGATCAGGGGAACACAGATTAAAGCATAAATTATCATGCTCAATTGAAAATTGATAATGGATTTGCCGTGTTCATCCATATCGTAGATCTTATCTTTATTTACAGCCCAAAGAATTATTGGAACAATTAATCCGCCAAAACCGGTAGCCAGATCCAATAACTGACTTAAATGTGTTAACATTAATGTTTGTCTGTCTTCTCTCATTTTTATTTTTTTCTATTTGACGGTTTAATTTATTTTTTGTTACAGATTATGTCGGAAGACGGCAGACTGAGGATCGAAGGCAGGAGACAGAAGTATTCTTCTGTCTCCCGTCTTCAGTCTTCAAACTTTTTAACCTAACTTTGCAAAAATTTCATAAGTAAATGGAACACTTTAAGACTATTAATAAAGATACTATCATTGCATTGGCAACCTCATCAGGTATGGGTGCTATTGCAGTAATAAGGCTTTCGGGTGAAAAAGCCATTGAAATTGCCAATCAATTTTTCAAATCTAAATTTGGAAATAAAGATCTTACCAAAGTAGATTCGCATACCATTCATTTAGGAAATTTATTAGATGACAATAGAATTATTGATGAAGTTTTAGTCTCTGTTTTTAAGGATCCACACTCGTATACAGGTGAAAATGTGGTTGAAATTTCATGCCATGGTTCGGTTTATATCCAACAGGAAATTTTACAATTATTTTTAAAAAACGGTGTACGCCATGCCGATGCAGGAGAATTTACTTTACGTGCTTTCCTTAATGGAAAAATGGATCTTAGCCAGGCTGAAGCAGTTGCCGACCTGATAGCTTCCGATTCCCAGGCATCACATCAGATAGCCATGCAACAGATGCGGGGCGGATTTTCATCAGAAATTGAAAACTTACGTACTGAATTATTGAATTTTGCATCGTTAATTGAATTAGAACTGGATTTCGCCGAAGAGGATGTTGAATTTGCCGACAGAAAACAATTTCAGGAATTAGTAATTAAGATCAGAAATGTACTAAAAAGTCTGATCGATTCATTTGCTGTTGGAAATGTTCTTAAAAACGGGATTCCTGTAGCCATTGTCGGAGAACCAAATGTAGGAAAATCAACCCTTCTAAATGCGCTATTAAACGAAGAAAGGGCTATTGTTTCACATATTGCCGGAACAACCCGAGATGCTATTGAAGATGACATTAATATTAACGGGGTTACTTATCGATTTATTGATACAGCCGGAATAAGAGAAACGAAAGATCATGTTGAAAGTATTGGTATAAAAAAGACTTTCGAGAATATTGAGAAAGCACAGCTTGTGATACTTTTGCTTAGTGCAAAAGAGTTTTTAGTTTCAAGTTCTAAGTTTTTAGTTGAGTATAATAAACTTAAAAAACAATACCCAAAAAAGAAAATTTTAGCTATAGTTAACAAAGTAGATCTACTCTCAAATGATGAAATCTCAATACTCAATACTAACTACTCAGATCTATTATTCCTCTCCGCCAAAAACAAAATAGGTTTGGATATACTTATCAAAGATCTGACTGATCTTGCAAATACAGGAATTTTGAGTAACAATCAAACCATCGTGAGTAATTCCCGCCATTTTGGGGCCTTAAATAATGCCCTAAACTCTATTCTAGAAGTTCAAAAAGGAATAGATGAAAATATCAGTTCAGACCTGATAGCTATTGATATACGTCAGGCACTTTATTATTTAGGAGAGATCACCGGTGAGATCACTTCTGATGATCTTTTGGGTAATATATTTGCTAATTTTTGTATCGGTAAATAGATTATAATTTTATTTAGTTTCATTTATTATTATTTACTTGTTTATTAAATATTTAAGAAAATAAAAATACTTTTAATATTACTTTCTTACTATTATTTTCGTAACTTTATTACATCATTTTTACAACTTTTAGCAATTTTTATATAAAAGGTGTAAAAATTACATCTTAATACATATAAGTTATGAAAATAAGCCTAAAGAAAAGAAAACTTAAGAACGGTCGTATCAGCCTATACATTGAATATTACAATGGGTATCATATTGACACTAATGGTAAAAAGAAGCATAACAGGAATTTTGAATACCTAAAACTCTATTTGTATGAAAATCCTGTAACTAAAACTCAAAAAGATGAGAACAAGGAGAATATGTCACTTGCTCAAAATATACTTACTATAAAACAGGCTGAATATATCAAAGGAAAATTCAAAATCAAGGATAATCAAAAAGGTGAAGTGCTTTTTCTTGATTATTATAATAAACTTAAAGAAGAACGGTATGAGAGTAAAGGAAATTATGATAACTGGGATGCCGCTCTTAAACATATCGAAAGATATTGTCCTCCCCTTTTAAAGTTAAAAGATGTCGATGAAAATTTTGTGAAAGGGTTTAAAAAATATTTACATACCCAGGCTAAAACAAAAAGTAATACTCCCCTATCTCAAAATTCTAAATACACCTATTTCAATAAGTTTAGAGCTGCTTTAAGGGAAGCTTTTAATGATAAATATATTGATGAAAATGTCATAAGGTTAGTAAAAGGTTTCAAAATGGCTGAATCAAAGAGGGAATATTTAACTCATTCTGAACTACATGCTTTAACCAATACATACTGTAAATATCCTGTATTAAAAAATGCATTCATTTTTAGTTGTCTTACAGGTTTGAGATGGAGTGATGTTAATAAATTAACCTGGTCAGAAGTTAGGGATGAGGATGAAAGTATCAGAATCTTTTTTAGACAACAAAAGACCGGCGGGTTGGAATATATGTACATTTCTGAACAAGCAAGAAAAATATTAGGAGAAAGAAAAAGAGAAAGTGACAGGGTATTTATGGGACTAAAATATGGTGCTCAATATAATACTGAGATTCTACGATGGTGTATGCGTGCAGGAATTACAAAACACATCACTTTTCATAGTGCAAGACATACTAATGCTGTCTTATTATTAGAAAATGGAGCGGATATTTATACTGTATCAAAACTTCTTGGACATAAAGAAATAAGAACTACAGAGATCTATGCAAAAATAATTGATGTAAAAATGAAAGAAGCTGCTAATTTAATTCCGCAGTTAACCAACATCTAATGATTAAGAGGCAAATACTTATTAACAATTTTTATTACAACTTGAAAAGCATATGTTGATATAATTTATTTTATATCCTAAACGAACCAAATTTTCGTAATCTTAATTGATTTATACTAGTTTATAATCTATTCTGTCTCAATGGTGTGTGAATAACTTTAAAGCTGCTTTCCCAAGCATCATCTGAATATCTTCCTACTTTTACCTTAAGAATTCTACAAAGGAAAACAAGAGCGCTTTTGTTCATCTATTCACCTTAAACAAATGATAAATGGACAAAATATTTATTGATGAACGATTAGATCGTATTGAAAAACTATTGACCTATAACAAAGAAGTTCTGACTTTCGATGAAGCATGTGATTATACCGGTTTAACAAGAAGTTATCTATACAAGTTAACTGCTTCAAGAAAAATACCCCACTGCAAACCCAACGGTAAAATGATCTACTTTGAAAAGAAGAAGTTAAATGATTGGTTGCTTCAAAACCAGGTAAAGACTGAAGAGGAGATCGAAGCTGAAGCTGTAGCTTATACTTTTAAAAATCGTAGAAATGGTCGATAATAGTAATAAACTTTATACCGTAAAAGATCCTAAGAAGAAAACTATCTATGATTATACCGGTGAGTATCTGTTTGAAAAATATGATATTTTCTATAATGAGATATCACATGATTTCCAGATATCTCTTAAGAGTAATAAAGAATGGCAGTATCTTAATCTTAATTCTTTAATCATAGAACTGGCGAAAGCCGGAGTAGATATTACTACTGCTAAACTCGAAATCTTAATTAAATCGGAGCTGATCAAAAGATACAATCCCATTGAGGAATATTTTCAATCTCTTCCAAAGTGGGATGGTATAGATCACATTTCCAAACTTGCTTCTTATGTTCCTACTTACGATGATGAAGCTTTTGTATATCATTTAAAGAAATGGCTGGTAAGAGCCATCTTATGTGCCTTGGATCCAAATTACTTCAACAAGCAGGCTTTTATCATAAGCCATAAAGGACAAAGCTCCGGTAAATCTACCTGGTGCCGGTTTCTTTGTCCTCCCCGATTGAAGGAATATATGGCAGAGGATATCAGTAATGATAAAGATGCAAGGATTCAACTCTGTAGGAACTTCCTTTACAATCTGGATGAACTGGCAGTACTATCTAAAAAAGATGTAAATGCTTTAAAGGCATTTTTCTCAAAAACCTTTATCAATGAAAGATTACCATATGACAGGAAGAATACAACGCTACCCAGAATATGTTCTTTTATGGGATCAACCAATATGTCTTCATTTTTGAATGATGAGACAGGTTCTGTAAGATGGCTATGTTTTGAATTAAGAGATAAAATTGACTTCGCTTACTCAAAGGAAATAGATATCAATAAAGTCTGGAACCAAGCCTATCATTTAGCTTATACAAACAAAGATTTTAACCCGGAATTATCTCTTCAGGATATTAAAGAGAATGAAGAAAGGAATAAAAAGTTTACAAGATTAACAACCGAACAAGAACTGATTGCCAAATATTATGAAAAGTCAGATAATATGGATGACTTTGTTACAGCAACAGATGTGATGATCTCACTGTCCAGCCTGAATGTTAGATTGAATCAGATAAATATCGGTAAAGCTCTTTCCAGCTTAAACTTTCAAAGGGTGAAACATTCTGAAAGACAGGTATACGGATATTTGGCAAAATCATCATTTGATCAAACCCCCTGGGAAATTGAATATCCTATAAAAAAGTAAAATTTAAGTTACCTGGTTACCTAAACCTTTATAAACTATGATGAACACTGAGAAACTATTAGGTAAGATATATAAATACTATCCTACCTCTATCATACCTAAGTTACCTATTAGGTAAGTAAGGTAAGTTGTTTTTCATCTCTTTATTGATCTTAACTCCTGTAAATCAATACTTAGGTAAGAAGGTAAGTTAAAATCAAATAAATAAAACATTTAGCCGATGAAAAGAAAGAAAATGAATTGTGAAATAGCCCGAAAGATTTGCATCGTGCAGGCACTTTCAAAATCCGGGCACTTTCCCAAAAAGGAATCGGAAAAAAAAGCTTGGTTTCTAAGTCCTTTCAGGTCAGAAACAGAAGCCTCTTTTAAAGTAAATAAAATAAAAAACTGCTGGTATGACCATGGAATAGGAAAAGGTGGAAATATCATAGATCTTTTCTGTATGTTATACAGTTGCTCTGTAAAAGAAGCCCTAGAAATATTAAATAAAAGTCAACCTATTTTTTCTTTTCATCAGCAGCCAGTTTTAGAAGGGGATATTGAAAGGAAGAAAGATGTTATTACAATATTAAAGATCAAAGACATCATACATCCGGCTTTGATCGAATATTTACATTCAAGAAAAATATCTATTAAAGCAGCTAAACGATATTGCAAAGAGGTCTGGTATAAATTTAAAGGCAAAACCTATTTTGCTATCGGACTTAAAAATCAATCAGGTGGATGGGAACTAAGAAACAAGTATTTTAAGAATTCCACTTCTCCAAAAAACATCACCCATATTCAAAATAGAAGCAATCAATTAATCATTACCGAAGGTATGTTTGACTTACTTTCCATAGTCACTTATCATCAAAAATTAAAATATGTAAATGATAATATGGAAACTGATTTTCTCATCTTAAACTCTACAGCTTTTTTTGATAAAGCCATAGAGATTATTCCAACTTATAAGCATATTGAATTGTATTTGGACAATGATAATACCGGAAATAGAATTACCCAAAAGTTTCTAGAAGTAACTAAAAACTGTATTGATAAATCAAGTTTATATAAAGAATTTAAAGATATCAACCAATGGTTGGTTTCCAAGGAAGAACTATCCGTCTGAGTAAGAATTCAAGATGTGTCTTTGTTGCCACAAAGACGATCTTGCTTTACTCCCGATGGTCGCAAAGGCGTAAAAAATGAAAACCTATTTTATAAAATTTCGATGCACTCTTTACGAGAAAAAACTTTTAAAGATAAAGGCTAAAAGAGCGGGTATTTCCCTAAGTGAATTTTGCAGAAGAGCAGCTTTTGAAGATAGGATCATTGAAAGATTAACAGAAGAACAAATAGATATCTATAAAATGCTTGTAAAGTACCATAACAACTTTAAACTTATCGGGAACATGTTTCGAAAGCGAGATCCCAAACTTTCAGATGAAGTAACCCGATTAGCAGATGAAATAAAAACACATCTTAACAATTTTAAAAAATGATAGGCAAAGGAAAATCCATATCACACACAATGGCCTCCATGCTATATGGCTGGAACCAGGAAAAGGAAGCCGAAGTTGTACATTCACAATATCTGGCAGGAGATAATCCAAAAGAGATAACAAATGAATTTAAGATCACTCAAGATCTTAATGATAATTGTAAAAGAAATACGATGAGTTTTGTAATAAGTCCGACCATAGAAGACGGCCAAAGATTAGCAAAACAAGATCTCGAGGAAATCACCCAACGATTTATCAAGAAAATGGAAATTGGAGAGCGACAAGCCATAGCCTTTGTACATAGGGATAAACAACATACACATATCCATTTATATGCTAATAGAATCGACTTTAACGGAAAAGCCTATAAAGACAACTTTATCGGAAAAAGAAGTCAACAGGCAGCTGAAAAAGTTGCTGAATCTATGGGCTTAACAACAGTAAGAGAGATTCAAAAGGAAAAATCATTAGAGTTAAAGAATATCAGATTAGAGATGAAGCAGATCCATATGAGAATAATGAATGAAATGAAACCAGAGAGCTTTGATCATTACATAAACCTGATGAAAAATGAAAATGTAAAAGTCATCCCAACGATCAATAAATCTAATAAGTTACAAGGGTTTAGATTTGAGTATAAGGATCACAACCTTAAAGGAAGTGAAGTGCACAGGTCTATGTCAGGGGGAAAGATCGGATTACAAATTTCGAACCACAATAGCATAGGTTTGAAAATAGATAAGGACAATCAAATAAAGTTATTAGGCAAAACTACAGAGTTAAGCCCTAACATAGTTGCTGCACTTACAAAAAAAGCAATTAAGCTAACAATTAAAAAATCTCTGGATATAGGAATAGGATATTAAGATTATGGCAAAATTAGAAGAAATAGCAGAATTATTGACAGAAGAGATCAACGATTTTAATCAGTCGATAAAAAGGCTTGAAGAGCTGACTGAAAAGATCAACCACTTCAAATTTCAATCGGATATTTCAAATATCAAGTACGATATTGATGAGCTAAAAAGAAAACTGGAATTTCATTCAAATTTTCAAAACAAAAAAATGGAAGAAATTTCTAAAAAGGTTTCAAGGGCTAGAATTTTTCCTAATTGGTTAATTGTTTTATATTTTGTATTGATGATTGTTTTTGGAGTAATTACAGTTTATTTGATTTTTATTATATAGAAGTTTAAAATATTAAAAAAAAGGATTCAACTCTAAGTAAGCTGAACCCAATTAAAAAAATTTAAACACTAAAATGGACAGTACAGTACTTTAAAGGTAAATCATTAAGTTGCATCTAGCCATTCTTGCACAGTCCATCCTGTTTTAGCTTTGTGTATGCAGTCTAAATATATCAAGTAAGCATTAAGATAAGTAGAACTTTCACCATTCATATTTTGAACAAAATCACTTCTATATTTGATCATATTATAGTATGTGGGTACTTGATCAACAACATTGAATAAAGGATAAGGCTTCAATTTTGCATATCCATCATCTATTGTGGATTTTAAAGATGTTATTTGACCAAAAGCATCCATGTCTACTGTAGTCACTACCTTTAAGGGATCAACATGAAAAATATCATGATCAGAATTATATTCACCTTTATAATTATCAGAACTGTATTGTTCTATATTAACACCATTAATAGTCCACCCATTTGATTCTTCAGGTTTAAGATTAGAACTTATCCATGACATATCAGGTTCTGGAGGATTGACAGTATTAATAAAATCCGTAGCACAAGAAATTAATTGTCTTTTAGCATAAAAATCACTTTTATCAGTTTCTACACGATTTTGATATATTTGGGAATTATCAATATTACCGGGTTCCTGGCTAATATCAATGGTTTCTTGCTCGCAAGAAAAAAACAAGAATGAAATAAAAAAAATTGTAACTAAAAATAATGAGTTTTTCATAATAATAGAGTTTAAACATTTGTATATTATTTATTTAACACTAAAATAAATATTAATTTTAAATTTGTGTTACGGTTTGAACCGTAATTTTATTCATTAAAAAAACGGATTTCTAAAAAGATTACAGAAGCGACAACCTTTCCTAATTGGTTTTGGTTTTGTATTGACGGTTGTTTTTATCCCATCAAATGCTCCAAACGAAACTTTAAGATTACATTAGAAAAAAAATAAGTTTAGCTATATAAATCATTAGAATAAAACAAATGACAAAAAATAATAATGATAAAATCATAAATAATATTTGTTTTGACCTTGATTGATTTTTGCAATAATTTGCTAAATATTCCATATCAATTTTTCTTCTTAAGAGTTTATCAAGATAAAATCTAAGTATCAATACATGAATTCCAATAATTAGAGCCCCAAGTAAGGGTATCTTTAAACCAACTCCTCCAAATAAACCAATAAATATACCTGAAGATATAAATGATATTTCAAAACCAATAATATTTATAAGGCCCTTTTCAGGAAAAAATTTATTTCCAATTTTTTGACCACAATAATTTATTTTTATATATATATCTATAAAATTAATCATATAAACCTGTATTAATTTCTCCAAAATTCTGATCTATTGTTTCACTAAAACCAAATGCTAAATCTAATAAACCATATGTAATAGTAACTGGTGCTATCACTGGGAAAGCAAAAGTTGCAGAAAATAAAATACTATTAACAACCGTTGACGATTTAATATTTCCATCATCTAGTATATCATATGCTATTACTGCCACAGTTAGAGCATTTCCTACCTTACCTACTTTATTTAACTTTTGAGCTATATTTTTATTAAATAATGCATTTTTTGATAACCGATTTAAATCTTTATTATTAAAATTACCTATCTTACCATTATACTGTTTATATCTTCCATTCTTTAACCATTTTCCACCTAAATATCCAGTAACATTTGAAATGTTTACAGCATAATTTATAACCCCATTATCTTCGTTCTCAGCATACCAACTTCTATTCATAATATTATGATAGGCTTCCACACTAGCATTTTGGATACTTTGCTGGTTTCCAAACATTATACTTACTGAAGGTATTACTGAAGTATATGTTATATCTAAATCTGGATTTGATAAGCTTGGAAACATCTGGCTGGTAGTATAACCACCTCCTGTTGGTGCTTCACCCCAAGCAGCATCATACCAACTTGACCATGTTCCTGTTCCTGAGTCATAGTTAGAAGTAAGCCCTCGATAATAACCATCTCCATCTTCACTAGGGTACCACATTGTACTAGCATCACTGGGGCTTCGTCTTAACATATCACCCCAATCAGGCCAAGATTGTTCAGTTAACCCTGTTGGATCACTCCAATAAATTGGGTTATTATAGGCAAACCTGTATGGAGTTATTGATGGTGCCAATTCAGATAACCTGTCAACAGCATTAAATCTGCCAAGCGAAGCATCATATTGCCTAAAAGTCATCTCGGTTACATTCAACCCTAATCCTTTCTCATTCTCCTGCCCATTATATTGAAATTTAGAAGCTGTACCATTTCCAAAAGAACTTACAATATCATTATACCCTTGATGTTCAAGACCAAATGGATAATAATTTGATTCTTTAATAATTTCATTTTCATCGGGTGTACCGTCACCATCATCGTCAGATTTATATTCCACGTCTATATGTCCGTCCCCATCTCCATCACTATAAGCTAAACGTATATTACCCAAATGATCTTTAAATTGGTAAACGTATTTATACTGAGTACCTTCTTTATTTATATATCCTTCAGATGTTTTAAAAAATTGCAAGTTATTATCTAGGTAAACATAATTACCGGAATAATCAGTTGTTGTCACAGAACTTCCATCAGTAATTTTTTTCTTTAATTTAATTCCTGATGCGGTGTAAAAGTATTCAATTTTGTTTGTACTTCCAAAGTTTATTTCTGTTGGTAAGTTTAGGTAATTATAGGTAATATTTGTAATCCCTTTATTGGTATCACTTGTCATATTGCCGTTTTCATCATAAGTATAATCACTAGCTGTATCAGTAGCAGTATTTAAAGCATCATCTTTAAAACCATAGCTATCTATTGAAGCTGCATCAGCAACTTTCAAAAGTTTATTACCATTATCATAATTATAGGTTAGATCGTCCATTACACCAAAGGAATCAGCATCGTTATTTTGATGTCCTTTTCTTTTTAAACTTTTTATATTTCCGTTTTTATCATAACTAACAGATTCTAAATTATAATTCCCTGTATTATCTGTAGCAGAAGTTATTCTATTCATTGCATCAAATGAGTAAACATAATTATCGCTAACAGGTTGTGGATTAAAAGGATTATTTAGTGATTTTGTTTTCCAATGTGTTTCACTAATATTTCCATTGTATAATGCAACACCTGTATCAGGATCATTGTAATTTAATTTAAAAGCAAATAAATCATCACTGCCAAGATTGTTTACATCGTTTATTTCTTTAAGCCAACCTCTAATATTATAAGTATAATCCACTACTTGTAATTCACCTGTCTGATCTTTATCATGCCCTACCTTTTTACGGATAAGCTGGCCAAGATCGTCATATTCATTTTTCGCCAATACTTCTTCTTTTTGGCCGTTAACATTATGTGTGTGTTCAGTTAATTTTCCTGAATGGTCATAAGAGAATTTCTCAACAACTAAAATATCATTCTCTCCTGCTTTCTTATGAGTAGATTTGGTTTCCAAAGCCTTACCGACAAAGTCTAACTTTATTTCAACTAAATCTGTCGTACCAATGTACTCATTTTTACTATATACATATATTGGTCTTTGGTGATTGTCGTAATAAACAACATTGGTAATCCAATAATCAGTAGTTAATACTCTTGTCTTTTTACCTACAGAAAATCCTTTAGTTCTAGTTGTTGGATATGTTCCATATACCAATTGGTTATTGATATTTGGATCAAAAGATCCACTTAAATCAAAACTATAATCATCATAATAATTTACTGCCAATATATCACTTGCAGATATTGCTTGAGGATATGCATTGTTTGAATAAAAATGAAAAACATTTCCTCGTCCTTCAAAAAGGATAGATTGATTATTAACTGCTGTTTGAATGGTATTTCTTGAATCATTAGTCTTAAAAATCCCTGTATAGACTACTCTCTCAAAAACATCATATTTTATAAAGGACCATTCATCGGTAGTTAGAACTGGGTTGTTAATTTTCCTCTGATTAGCATTTTGAGTTAAGATTGGCCTGTTTAGTTTATCATAAACTATATATTCCCAGTCTTTACCCGGAACTTTCTTTTCTATTAACCTATTCTTATTATCATACTTATACTGATAACATAAATCATCTAATTTTGTTGTTGTTATTAATTCAGTATGTGGTTCTGCTTTTGGGGGCAATATAAAGGTTAGATTTCCGTATAAATCATAGACATAGTACGTGTCATGTGCTTCTGATGATCCGTCTACATCAGCATAAGCCCTTTTTAATACAACTCTTCCTTTTTGATCTTTAAACTCTTCTGTTGTATGATTCGTACCTGAAACATGGTTTTCATCTTTAACAATTGTTTTATAAAGAGTTTTTATTGTATGGTAATCACTGATATTTCCTGTTAAGGTAGGTGTATAATCAGTAGCTAAGTTTACAGAATACAGCCTAACTTCATTTGTTGCATTGGTTTTGTAGTCAAATTCTATTTCATGACCATTACCCATTTTCCAATCTTCTCCAGGGGCGGCTTGTTTTAAAACAAAATTTAAAGGTGAGCCATCAAATTGTGATTGAGAATATGGATTTGGTGTTTGTGATACTGTCCATTCCTCATCATATTTTGAATTATAAAAATTATTAATATTTGTTTCGCTTAAAGAATTAAACTCTCCATCATTTAATGAATTTGATATTGGTAAATAATCTTTTACAACTCTGCCAAATTCATCGTAATTCATATATTTTATAATATCCGTGTCATTGTTTAGGGCATCTTTTCCACCCTGTCTAACAGCTATTGTTTGAACTGGCCTTCCTAAACCGTCTAAATATTGTATTGTTTCAATTTTATCGTCATCACCTGCTTGATCTACTATATCTTTTAAATATGCTTTTTTATAGACAGTTTTATGTGTATAATTATGGGTCGTTGAAGGTAAAACCTGTGTTTGTTGAGCTACTCCTAAAAATGGTATAATTATACTAAAGAAAAATATTATTTTTTTCATACTATTTTGTTTTCTTTTTTAAAAATTTAAGATTGAGTTTGTGATTTATTATTTAGGTAAGCCTCCACTACATCCAAACATAATAAGCATCAGATCCGTCCTAGTTACTTTTTCACTGGTTACCATATCGGTAACTTCACATTGTATCTCAAACTCATCACAATCATCAGAAACAACCGTTGCATTTATTGAAGAAGCAGTACCATTAGATAAGGTTACTGTTTGTTGCATATTTGATTTTGTCCATTTGTAATTGTAGCTTCCAGATCCTCCTGAAACACTAATACTGTAATTCACAACATCTCCTACAGATACCGTATAATCACTTGCTATTATATTCCCTACTGATAAAGCAGGAAAACTTTGTGTTACTCCTACTTGTTTTGAAAAAGTTAAGCTCTTTAAAGATTGGACATCCGTAACAACACAGGTTGCCGTTACAGTAGGGACATGACTTGACAAAGCTTCAAATGTTATTTGATTTGAATTCGGGAGGTTACTTACTCCGGGAACTGTCCATTCGTAAGTGAAGTTACCAGAACCGCCGTTAATAGTTGCAGTTATCTCAATCTCATCGCCTGCATTAACTGATGATGGAGCAGCAACAACACCAATGGTTAAATCTTCTAATGCATAATTATATTGATATCCTTCTAATACTTCTTTATCTTCATTTTGTATAAAAAGTAATCTATTAAAATTGTCATATTCATAAAATGATGTATATCCTGAAGGATCTGTATTACTGGTAATACCAATTAAAGGATCATAAGTGTATGATGTAATTTGAGTACCGGTTAAAATATTTCTTACATTTTGAAAATAATCTCTTAAATCCTGTTCAGTTGTACTACCTCCTTCTTCAGGAGGAAATACTGTTGCATTAAAAAAGTTGAAAATATTTGAATATGTTGCATTACTTATTGCTGCAATTATTTGACTGTTATTATATCCCCAAATATTAACTACATGAATACCATTCTCTTTTGAAATTTCTAATGGATTTCCCCAAGTACTGTAATCGTAATAAATAATTTTATCCTCTAATGATTCGGTTCCTTTAGCTACCTGATAAGTTTCTTGTTCAATAACATCACTGGTTCCCTTGTAATTTACTTTCCAATTTTTATAATTTACACGCTGTATGGTCTTTAAAACATCATCTTCATATGTTTCTATCTGAATTGGTGTAGAAATACGATGCTGCCCATCTTTCTTTAAACTGTTAATTGAACTTAATTGATTATCTGAGATTTGAGGAAGTCCAGAAAGTGATGATTTATAGATGATATCATCAGGATATATAACCTTTGTTAGTGATTCAATACCCTTACTATCTGTAATTTTTTTTCTTGTTAATTGGAAATGATCATCATTGTCATAATAATAGTTTGTAGTTAATGTAACAGGATTCAAACCATTTACATCATAATTATTTTGGGTTGATGATTCTAAATAATGTCGTTGGGATTTTAAATAATACTTTGTAATACAATAATTATTAACTTGTTCTATTAGATCTTCTTTCCTTTTTCTAACATTATAAACTTTCATCTCTTTATCCAAAGTTTCATCATGTCCATATGTATTAATTAGTTCTTTTAAAATTACAAACTGGGCATCTACTTTTTTAAATACTTTCTCTTCAAGAACATTTCCGTTACCAAATACATTTGTGTTTGGAGAACCGGGTATATATTCATTTAGCATTGATATAGGTAATATTGGTAGTTGAATATCATATTTTGTAGCAATTCCACCGTTTTCAAAGTTTGCCCCATATCCTTCAATTACTGAAGAATAACCAATATGGTAACCATGTGATAAATACAATGAAAAGTTTGTACTTGATAATAATGAATATGATATGCCAGAATCATCTTCGTAATAAGACAAAGCTGATTGAGGATTTATAGCAATTCCTGAAGAGCTTCCGAAATTTTCAAGTGTATTATAGTAATATGTTTTAACTTCGTCTACACCGTTTCCTTCATTTGAAATAATCTTTTGAACCCTAACTCCTCCCACTTTGTCATTATTACTATCTCTATGGGATTCATAAAAGTATTCTTTATATCCACCTGTTGGGAATATTATTTTATTCAATATTCCCTTTGCTCCATATACTTCATTTGCTGTTCGATCACTACTTAGAGATTCCGAAAATTGAGGGTAACCCGTTGTCGAAACTAAGTGAGTATTAGTAGAAGCACCATTAAAATACCCCCAAAAGTCTTGAGCATATGATAATCTTGGAGGTAATTGATCAGGGTTATTATAACTAAATGTATAGGGCTGCTTTAAATAACCATTTCTCCCGCTTTCTACCAATCCAGTTAGGAATAACCTTTTCTCATCTGTTGGATTAATGGTAATATCAGTATTTTTATATGACAAATCTGTGCCATATAGAGTGTGTTTAAGTTTAAATTCTTTTTGTTTGACATTATCTTCATCATACAAAGAAATCTTATCTAACTTCTTATTTTCATTTCCGTCAGAATAAACAAACTGGACTTTGCCAAAACCTGTTGCACTTATTTCTGTTAATAGTGAAGCTTGAGCATCTACAACTGTCTCATAAGTACAATCAATAGGTGCATATTGGTTTTGCTCAGTATAGATTTGATTTAATCCTGAATTATACCTATATGTATATCTATCATAAGTAAGAAGTATCTCTTCCCCAGTATAGTGAGTAATTTTTGTTAAATACCAAGCTGTTTGACCAGGTAATGAAGGAGGAGTATGAGTTGTTCCACATCCACCAGATGTCCTTGTCCTATCTACTGTAGATTCACTTGCATAACCACCACCAAACCAATAAATAATTCCTTTTGGATCAATAATCTTAAAAACAGGTGTTGTATTTGTTAAATCATTATCTAATGAAGAATATATTTCAATCTTTAAAGGAGAAGGTCTTAATAAAACTGGATTCATATTATCATCCAAATAAAACACTCCGGAATAACCATTAAAATTGAAAGAATAAATATCTGGCTGGGTATCTCTAAGATAAGAAGTCGTAGCTGTCCCTAAAAAACTAAGCATCTCAGCTGAATAAATTCCTGTATCAGGAATAGAGAGGCGCTGTGTTTCATCAGGTTCATCATAAATCATGCGAGTAATTACCCCTCCGGAATTTAAATTCCACCCTAATCCAACTGTTGAAGCTAGTTCATCAACAAGTACTCCGTTGGAACTATAACCCAAACTTATAGGTATATTTAATTTCCTACTTGTAAAATTTAAGATTGGAATATTAACATTTGCAGTCCCTGTAAACTTTCCTATGGAAATCAAACCTTGTCTGCTTAGTGAATATGCATTTGGAGATGGATTATTAAAAGAGGGTAAATTATAACTCTCATATTGCCCAAATCCAAAAAAATTTACACTTAAGATAATACTCAGTAAAAGCAATTTGTTTCTCATCAAAATAATGTTTAAATTTTTTAAAATAATTTTAATGGGACTAAACTAAAAAGGCTTTTTGGATTTTTATTACGGTTTAGACCGTAAAATATTTACGGTTTGAACCGTAATTTGTTTGTAAAATATTTTGTACGTAGATTTTTGAATATTTCAGCAAGTCAAGCACACCAACGCTTTGAAATACTAATAGTTAATTTTTTAGTGATTAAACCCTATAAGAAGAATTTCAACTACAACCTCGATACTGTTAAAATCTCATCAATAAGCTTTAACATTTTTTTCCTGCTTTTAAAAGAAGGTTTCGGCAGATAAAGAGAAAATTATATCGTTTTTTAATCTTCAAGTTAAATTCATTCCAAAAAGAAAAGAGAAAACAAAGTTAAGCACTGTCGTGCTTGATATACTTGCTTTCTCTTTTCTTTTTTTGAGACTTTTTTGGTTTCTCTTTTGGGAAAATAAATTGTTTTATTTACAGTTTTGCTTCAGTTCTTTGTCGTAACACATTTGAATTAACTCTACATGAAAAATTATACCTCATAATACTTTATACTAGATATTTTTCCTATTAATATTTGGTAAGGTAATACTTGCAGTAGAATATTTAATTAATAAAAAAGGATTTTTTTATTAACTATAGTATATTTGAGAATTCTAAGAAATAATAATAGTAAACACATTTTATTTGATTCTCATAAAATTAACTTAAAAGTGAAATTAATTTGTAAATTAACTTAAAAGTGAATATATTTGCACGAATAAAACCTATAACTCAATATAAAAAAGTGAGTTATTACTCAGTAAGTATGGATGATAATGATACATCATTATTTGAAGAATTCATTAACAGACAACAAATTGAAAACAAAAATAAATTAGATCATATACTAAATTGGTTAAAATTTATTGGTGACAAATATGGAGCACAATCACATTTCTTTAGACCGGAAGCAGAAACTGCAGACACTTCTGCACTACCACCTAAGGGTATTGACAGGAAACCTCAGTACACCGAATTTGGCAAAAAGAAAGCAAATAACTTAAGGTTGTACTGCCTAAGAGCAAACGATAGTGTAGTATTTTTATTTAGCGGAGATATTAAAACAAGTAAAAAAGCACAAAACTGTCCAAATGTAAAACCACATTTTAAATTAGCAAATCAACTAACAAAATCAATTGACAATGCATTTAAAGAAAAGGAAATTATTTGGACAAATGATTTTACTCAAATTGAATTTAACAAAGATCTAAAACTATACCTTTAATATGAAATTCCCAAAAAACAACATCATCGATAATTGGTTAGACCAACATGGTGATCCTGAAATAGCCAAATTAATTGAGAAGAATTTGGCAATAACAGAAAAAGTTAGAGCAATTTTAAAAGAAAGAAATATTAAAAACAATGCGTTTGCAGAAATGTTAGGCAAAAAACCATCCGAACTTTCAAAATGGCTTAGTGGTACCCATAACCTTACTCTAAAAAGTATTACTAAAATGGAAGTTGCTTTAAATATTGATCTAATCAATATTGAACCCATTACGGAATATAAATATGTATATTTAGGTTCAGTTAAAGACAATAGTATGAAGCAAGCTATTAGTGATTATGAGGAGTCAAACTACGATGTAGCATCTTAATGGAAGTACCTAAGATCATACCGGAAAACATAAATCTTTTTCATCTTAATATTGTTGAGAGCAATATTACAGATACACTTCAAAAAAAAGATTTACGCTACAAAATTAATATTGCGCATACAACAATGCACAATTTAAAAGAGGAAAAAGTTAAAATTGGTTTATTGATTGATATACAAGGAGAAGACAAAGAAAATGATCATGAAGCAAAAGCTCACTTTAATATAGATTTCCATTTTCAAATAAAAGATTTAATTAATCTTTATAAACTTGAAGAATCCAAAAATCCAATTTTTTCAGGATTATTTATATCTACATTATTAGGGATAAGTTATTCAACTGCAAGAGGTTTAATTTATGAACGCTTATCAAATACTAATTTATACGGTATTGTTTTACCAGTGGTATCACCTAGTAAAATATTAGAATCAAGAGTTAAAATTAACTAGAAAGTCACTTTTTCTCTTTTTGTATCCAAAACTCAGAAACCCTAATTATATAATGAAGTTAAAAATAAAAAATATGATTACATTTTATATTTATCTAGGAATATTAGGAGGAATTCTTGTTGCGATAAGTATTGCTGGTTACAGAATAGAGTCTAGTAAAATCAACCAAGAACGATTTGAAAATTCTAAAGATCAAAGGAAAGAGTTAAATGAAAATATTAGTAAATCTCACAATAATATAACAAAACAAATTAATGAAAGTGATACAAAAATATTAAATAAATTAAATGATGTGGGGAATAAAGTTAATAATATTTATGCAAGTGACAAGTCTAACATCAATGATATTTCAATTCCAAAAACAGGTAGTTTCGGTCAAAATATTTTAGATAAAGATCTATTAGAAATATCGAGTGGAACTTATTCAATGAAAGCTATACTTCCAAAAAATGAATTAGTTAAAGTTAAAATTTCAGGAGACAATTGGGCGTACAATGTAAATCAACCTATAGGAGGATGGGATTCCTCAGATTTTGATAATAAAGACAAATCAAGAATTTTTACTACAATAAAATATGGTATAGCTGATTATAAATTTCGCCTCGAAAAGGGAGAGACAGAAATACTGCTATTTTTTGGAAAGTCACAAATACCTGAATGGAAAAAAGTAATAAAAGTTAATTAAAAGGCTTGCAATTAGTATTTATAATGGTTTTAGACTTATATCATTTTCCTAATAGCTATACACCAAAACGGCAGCAAAATGAAAAATTACTTTTAATGATGGAAGTTAGTTTCCATTCTAAAGTACCGGATTATATTTGACTTAAATATATACACACAATAATATTAATCAAGAATGAAGAAAATATTTAGAGGAGTAAATAAATTCTTTAAAAAGTACCAACCAACCATTCAGGCAGTAGGGATAATTGCAATTATGATTGCTCTTTTAGTTGATATTAGTCAAAATCGATTAATACAAGGACAGATGGATATTGATAAAGAAGAAAGGTTAAAAAAACTTATACCATTATTTCAAGTCGATTTAGAAATCAACAAATCAAATAGTTTTATTGATAAAATGGTGTTTTCTAATATAAATTATAAACATATACTTCAAAATGTTAATATATATACATTAAACGGTATACAATTAGTTGATTTTAAAATTCATAATAAGAACTTTAGCACAACCAAATTAAAAAATATTTTAATAGATATTTCACGCGATTACTATTCTCAATACACAACTGGCCTTTTAAATTTTAAAGTTAATAATAATAGCACTGAAGTACTATCATATCCTTTAATTATTGACTTCACATATTTTGAGAATAATGAATTAAAAAGAAAATCTTTTTTATATGAATATCAATTTAGAATCTTTTTCTTAGATGATGTCAGAAAAATAAAATCAGAAGGAATAATAATGAATAGTATTCTATATGACACTCCTGATAATTACAAAAATAGACTTTTGGATTATAGTATTAGCCATTCAAAACCATTAGGAAGTATAATGTATCAAGATGATATTAAATATAAGTTAATGAAAAAGGATACAATTTATTCACTAATCATAAATCTGATACAATTAGATTTAGAATCTCGTAAAACTTTCTTAAAATATAAATATTGTGACTGTGATACCTTAAAATCATCTAGTATCTATTATTATACTCCAAATATTTATTTTGATGAAAACCTATTTCATAAAAGAGATTCAATAATTTCTAAAATATTTAATAGAAAACCAAACCTTAATAAAAATATTTTAAAAAAAATTATACTTATTCAGGACTCTATTAATATGTTTACTAGAAGAAACTTTACTACAGATAAATCTAAAATGCCTAAAGACAGTTTTGAAGTATTTGAAAATAAATTTGATATTTGGGTTAAGATGCATCAAAATTTATTAAACGTTGCTATTGATGAATACAAGTTTTGATAAATCATAAAAGATTACTTAGTTAATGATATTTTAAAGTGACTCTATCCCATAATAGTTTGTAAAAATTATCCTATCAAAAGAAAACAAAAGCTCTCACCTTTTTTACACCTTTACTACCATGAAGCCCCTATAAATAAAGGAAAGTTACTTTCTGTATCGGTAAATAGAAGTCTTTTTTCAATATCTAACTTATTGTATTTTAGGGTTTTAAAGAATTGATTTTTTACTTTTTACCCATCTTTTTTTCATTTTTGTTGCCTGTTTGTTGCCCTATTTTATTTTATTTGTTTCAGGCAACAAATTTATTAGCTCAAAACAATTATACGAAATATATAAAAAATTTAAATTACAAATTTATACCCAACTCCCTTAATAGTTTTTATATAGCCCTCTCCAACTTTTTCACGTAGTTTTCTAATATGCACATCAATAGTTCTGCTTCCAACAACAACATCCTGTCCCCAAATTGTTTTTAAAATAACTTCCCGGTTAAAAACTTTATTAGGGGTACTTGCCAAAAGGGATAATAATTCAAATTCTTTTCTTGGTAAAAAAAATTTTTTACCGTTTTTTGCTACATAATACTCTTCCCTGTTTATCTCTAATCCTTCAAAGGAAATAATATTCCCTTTCTTAACATCATCACTTTTTATCCTTCTTAACAAAGACTTTACTTTACTTTTCAAAACCTTAGGACTTACAGGTTTCGTAATATAATCATCAGCTCCGGCATCAAAGCCTGCCATTTTTGAATAGTCTTCTCCTCTTGCAGTAAACAACGTAACTAAAACGTCTTCTAAACCTTCAGTACTTCGAATTTTTTCGCATGCTTCGATTCCATCCATCTCAGGCATCATAATATCCAGTATAATTAAATGAGGTTGAATAGATTTGGCACTAATAACACCTTCTGCACCATTTGAAGCCTTAAAAACCTGATATCCTTCTTTTTGAAGATGAAATCCTACAATTTCAAGTATGTCGGGTTCGTCATCTACAAGTAATATTTTTATCTGCTCTTTTTTCATAATATTTATTAACCGTTTTTCAAAAGTAAAATAAATACACCTAATAATTAGACACTTAACAATTATTTAATATCGTTTGACCAAGGATTTAACCTTTACTTAATATTGTAACATAGGTTTAACTTTTTTTTTAATTAATGATAAACCCGTTTTAACCTACCGGTAATATTCATACTTCATTTTTGCAGTGTAAAATTTAAAAAACATTAAACAGAATTTAATTCAAAAATGAAAAAAATGAAAAAAATTATTTTAACAGCGTTAATTTTAGCAGCACTTTCAATTATAATAACTAGTTGTAGTGATGATAATGACGATCCACAATTCTCTTGTTTTGACGGGATTCAAAACGGGGATGAAACTGGGGTAGATTGTGGTGGTTCATGTACACCTTGCCCTACTTGTGATGATGGAATACAAAATGGAGATGAAACAAGTGTTGACTGTGGTGGCTCTTGTAATCCTTGTCAGGGAAGAATTGAAGTAAGCGGTATGATCTCTTCTAGTACTACTTGGACAAGCAATAATGAATACATATTAAATGGGAAAGTTGTTGTAGATGCAGGTGTAACATTAACTATTGAAGAAGGTACACTTATTAAAGGTAATAAAGGAACAGGATCATTGGCTTCTGCTTTAGTTGTTGCAAGAGGAGGTACAATTAGTGCAGTAGGAACTGCTGAAAAACCAATTATCTTCACTTCTGTTGACGATAATATTGAAATCGGTCAAAAAGCAGGTAGTAATTTATCTGAAAATGACAATGCACTTTGGGGTGGTGTAATTATCCTTGGAAAAGCGAAGGGATCATTTAAAGGTGATGTAAACGAAGTACAAATTGAAGGTATTCCTGCAGGAGACACATGGGGATTATACGGCGGAGATAATAACACTGATAATTCAGGAGTATTAAAATATGTTTCTATCCGTCATGGTGGTGCATTAATTGGAGAAGGTAATGAGATTAACGGTTTGACCTTAGGCGCTGTAGGTAGTGGTACTGTTATAGAAAATATTGAGGTTGTTGGCAATCTTGATGACGGTATCGAGTTCTTTGGTGGTACGGTTAGCCCTAAAAACTTATTGGTTTGGGCACAAGGTGATGACGGCTTGGATATTGACCAGTCATATTCAGGTACTATTTCAAATTCAATGGTAATTTTAGGAGCAACATCTGACCATGCTATGGAGATCGATGGACCTGAAGGATCATATGAGGCACAATTCACTTTAAACAATATCACCCTAAAAGGTAATGGAGCAACTCCCAAAGGTGAATATGCAGATTATAGGAGTAATGCAATAGGTACATCTAATAATATCTATGCTTATGGTTTTAAGGATGATTCGGATGTAGAATTAGACAATGACGGGGTTGCAACAAACTATAATAATGGAAAATTATCTTTCGGAACCTGGCAAATAGTTTTACCTGGTGGAGTAGACAATGTAAAAGATATTTTTAAAAACAAATCAGAAAGTGTTACAGTTAGCGGATTTGGTGACAATGCCGAAGCGGTTAATGAAGGTAGCCAGACAGTAGGTGCAAACACAAATGATTTTAACTGGACATACGCTAAATCTAAAGGAGCATTTTAGTATTAAAGAAAAACAATTTTATTTAACGATTGCTCACTTTTTAATAAGTGAGCAATCGCTATAAAAAGCAAAGCATAAATTAGAATAGCAAATATGAAAAAGCAATTAATATATTTTATAATTTTTGGGTTAATCTCCAATATTATGTTGGCAAATGAAAAAGATAAAAAAGGAGAGTTATCAGGAAAAGTATTTGATAAACAATACAACGATGTTCTTCCTTTTGCCAATATAACCGTTAAAAATTCAACTTTAGGTACTACTACCGACTTTGAAGGTAATTATGCTATCAGCTTGAATGAAGGAGTTTATACCGTAATTTATACTTTTATCGGATACAAAACCATAGAAATCACAGATGTGATTATCAAACAAAATGAGAGTGTAACCCTAAACATAAGCTTAGGTCCGATATCCAATCAATTAGAAGAAGTGATCGTTAAAGCAAGATCGGCGGTTAATACAGAGGAAGCTATACTTAATGTACAAAGAAAATCTATCAACTTAATGGATGGTATTTCAGCCCAAACTTTTAGTAAAATTGGAGCAAGTAATTCTGCAAAAGCTGTAAAAAGTGTACCGGGTGTATCGGTACAAGGAGGGAAATATGTTTATGTTAGAGGCCTTGGAGACAGATATACAAAATCTATACTAAATGGTGTAGATATTCCCGGATTGGATCCGGATAGAAATACTATCCAAATGGACATATTTCCAACCAATATTTTAGATAATATACAGGTGGTTAAATCTTTTACTGCAAATTATCCTGCCGATTTTACAGGAGGTTTAGTCAATATTGTTACTAAAGATTTTCCTAATAAAGAAGAGTACTCAATTTCTGTTGGTGCAGAATACAACCCTAACATGCATTTTAATTCAAATTATTTGAATTATAAAGAAAGTAGAAACGACCTTTTAGGTTTTGATAATGGGAAAAGAGATATGCCAATAGAAAGAAATACAAATATTCCACCTCCATCCGACAATAATCCTTCTTTATCTTACCTTACTTCTCAATTTAATCCTGAGATGAAAGCAAAGGAGGAAACTAGTTTTATGAATACAAATTTCGGGTTTACAGCTGCTAATCAGTTTGATATTGGAGATGATAAAAAAATTGGGTTTTTAGCTTCTTTATCATACAGAGATAAGTATATTTTCTTTGAAGATTTTGAAAATGGGAATTATAGAAAATCTGCCGATAAATCTGTCTACGAATTAGAATTAGACAAAGGCCAGTCTGGCGATGTTGGCAGGAATAATATTTTATTAAGCGGTTTAGCCGGGATTGCTTTTAAAACACTTAAAAGCAAGTATAGATTAACAGGGATGCATATTCAAAACGGACTGTCAACTGCGGGATATTTAGAACAACAAATTCTATTTTCAGATGCAGTAACCATTTATAAAGACAATCTTGAATACAAACAAAGTCAAATTTCAAATTTATTACTTTCTGGAAAACACTCTAATGATAAAGGCTCCTGGAATATAGAATGGAAAGTATCACCTACATTTTCAAAGATCGAAGATAAAGATGTAAGAGTTACGCCTTTTGAATTTGATGACGATTCTAACACATATTTTATAAGTCCAAGTTCAGCAGGGAACCCTTCCAGAATATGGAGAGGGCTGGAAGAAGTAAATGCAGTAGGAAAATTAGATTTTACAAACAGACATAATTTATTTAATAAAAAAGCAAGATTGCTGTTTGGAGGGAGTTATGTTTATAAACAAAGAGATTTTAGTATAGATAATTATTTTATAAGAATACAAGGCCATGCCGGACAAACCTATGGAGGTAATGCTGATGCACTTTTAGAAACTAAAAATATCTGGTCAGTTTACACAAAAACAGGTTCTTTTATAGATGGAAATTACGAACCTGTAAACACCTACGATGCTTCACAGAATGTTGCTGCTTTCTATATTTCGGAAGAATTTCAAATCACCAAAAGATTAAAATCAATTTTAGGGATCAGATTTGAAAAATTTGACATGTATTATACCGGTCAGAATAATTTTGGAGATATTGTTTATGATAAAGAAAAAGTAATGGATAAAGCAGATGCTTTTCCGTCTGCAAACTTTATTTATGCTTTAAATGACGAAACAAACATTCGTTTGTCTTATGGTAGAACTACTGCAAGGCCATCATTTAAGGAAAAATCGATTACACAAATTTTTGATCCCCTTTCCAGTACCACATTTAACGGAAATATTGACCTACAACCAACTTATATTGATAACATGGATCTAAGATTTGAAAAATATGGAGAAAAAGCGCAAATGTTTGCAGCAAGTGCCTTCTTTAAAAACTTTACAGATCCAATTGAGTTAACATATTTTTTATCTGCAACAGATCAGTTTCAACCAAAAAATTTAGGTTCGGCAATGGTCTATGGAGTTGAGTTCGAATTGAGAAAAAACTTTGGTTTTATTTCAGAAAATCTGGAGGATTTTGGATTAAACATAAATGCATCTGTCATTAATTCAGAATTAGAAATGTCAGAAGAAGAAGTGGAGGCTCGCAGATTGAGTTTACGCGAAGGAGAAAAATTAGAGAGTACTAGACAATTACAAGGGCAATCGCCATATCTGGTAAATATTGGATTGAATTATGCTAATGATAAAGGATGGCAATCGAACTTATACTACAACGTACAAGGAAAAACTTTACAAGTTGTTGGCACTGGTGATGTACCGGATGCTTATACCATGCCATTCCATAGTTTAGATTTCATTTTAAATAAATCATTAGGAAAAAATATGAGATCAAAAATTGTCTTCTCAATAAAAAACCTATTGGATGAGGATAGAGAAACCCACTACCAATCTTATAAAGCAAAAGATCAGATATTTTCCAAACTAAGCCCCGGTAGAGGATTTTCTATAGGGTATTCTTATCAATTCTAAAGAAATTCCATTTTTTTATGCTTGCTTTTCGAAAAGGCTATCTAACAAAATTAGGAAGCCTTTTTTTAAGTTAAATAATTTAATATTAACTTAACTTTAGCGGCCAACAAAATAACAATAGCGTAAACTTTATATAATATTGATATAACAATGATAATTTATTTTTGCAAAAAAACATTAAAATCATGACAATTAAAAAATTTCTACCATTTTTCATAGTTGCAGTCCTTTTAGTGACCGCATGTAGTAAAGAGAAAACAAAACAGAATGATCAGAATAAATCCGGGCAACTAAAAGGAGAGATCAGGATTGATGGTTCGAGTACTGTTTATCCGATTACCGAAGCTGTGGCTGAAGAGTTCAGGGCTGTGCAACCTAGAGTTAAAGTAACCGTAGGCGTTTCGGGAACAGGCGGTGGATTTAAGAAATTTTCAAGAGGTGAAACAGATATTTCTGATGCTTCAAGGCCAATCAAGGAAAAAGAGATCAAGGCTTGCAAAGAGAGAAATATTCAATATGTAGGATTAGCTGTTGCATATGATGGACTCGCTGTTTTGATCAATCCTGAAAATGACTGGGTAGATCATTTCACAGTGGAAGAATTAAAAAAACTATGGGAACCCAATGCACAAGGCACCATAATGAAATGGAGTCAGATTAGAGAAGGGTGGCCAGATAAAGAAATTCATTTATTCGGCCCCGGTACTGCTTCAGGCACCTACGATTATTTTGCAGAAGCTGTTTGTGGAAAAAAAGTTGGAACGAGAGGTGATTATACAGCCAGTGAGGATGATAATGTATTGGTACAGGGAATAGCAGGAGACAAATATAGTTTGGGCTTTTTCGGATTAGCTTATTATGAAGAAAATAAGGAAAAACTTAAACTGGTTGGTGTAGATAATGGTACTGGATCCATCCTGCCAACGTTGGAAACGGTAAGTAATGGGACATATGCTCCTTTGTCAAGGCCGATATTCATCTATGTAAGCAGTAAAGCCGTTACAAAGCCAGAAGTAAAAAGCTTTGTTAATTTCTACCTCGAAAATGCAGCCGAATTATCCACTGAAGTAGGATATATCCCTTTACCGGATGATGAATATATAAAGCAAGTCCAGAAATTCAATAATTTCAATATACAATAAACCTGAATATGATATCGAATCGCCAATATGATCACCCTTGATAATGTTGGCGATGATTCTTTCTAAATAGATGAAAGTAAAAGAAAAAATAATTGAAATTCTGCTTAAGCTCAGTGCTTTGATTTCAATTCTTACTACTGTGGGAATCATATTGGTTCTATCAATTGAATCGATAAGTTTCTTCAGTGAAGTTTCCATTCTTGATTTCCTTACAGATAAAGAATGGACCCCGCTATTTGTACAAAAACACTTTGGGATATTGCCCTTGCTTTCAGGCACTTTGCTGGTCTCTTTTATAGCAATTGCATTTGCTCTGCCCATAGGTTTAACGATAGCTGTATATCTTAGTGAATATGCACCGAGGAATTTTAGGAACTGGATAAAACCTGCACTTGAACTTCTGGCAGCAGTACCTACGGTTGTTTATGGTTTCTTTGCGTTGACGATAGTTACTCCATTTTTACAGAAGATCATTCCTAACCTTTCCGGATTCAATGCTTTATCGGCTGGATTGGTAATGGGTATCATGATCATCCCTTTTGTATCTTCATTGAGTGAAGATGCCTTAAGTGCTGTTCCAAAATCATTGCGGGAAGCAGCTTACGGAATGGGATCTACAAGATTTCAAACAGCTTTTAAAGTTACGGTTCCGGCAGCGTCTTCGGGTATTGTGGTTTCTGTAATCCTGGCAATCTCAAGAGCAATTGGTGAGACCATGATCGTTGCTATTGCTGCTGGACAACAACCCAGATTGACACTTGACCCTACTGTACCGATAGAAACTATAACTGCTTACATTGTTCAGGTAAGTTTAGGTGATGTGCCGCATGGTTCATTAGAATATAAAACCATCTTTGCTGCAGGAATAACCCTTTTTATATTCACTTTTATTTTGAATAGTATTAGTTTCAGGATAAAGAAGAAATACCAGGAAAAATATGAATAATGCAACTGTAAACAGATTTAAAGATAAGCTATTCCAATATTGGGGAATGGCCAGTACGCTTTTAGGGCTTGTATTGTTGGCTGTCTTTATAGGAAACATTCTGGTGGAAGGTTTGTACAGGTTGGATTGGGATTTTTTAACATCCTTACCTTCAAGAAAACCCGAAAAAGCAGGTATTTATACTGCTATGTTGGGTTCGGTGTGGATACTTTTCCTTACGGCTTTAATTGCATTTCCTATTGGAGTTGCCAGTGCTATCTATTTAGAAGAATATAGTAAAAAATCAAGACTGAACAAGCTACTGGAAATTAATATTTCAAACCTTGCCGGAGTACCCTCAATTATTTACGGTTTATTAGGACTTGAAGTTTTTGTACGTATATTTGGTTTAGGAGGGAGTATCCTATCGGGTAGCATGACCTTATCTTTATTAATTCTACCTATTATTATTGTCGCAACACGTGAATCGATAAAAGCTGTACCTAAATCTCTTAAGGAGGCCTCTTTTGCTTTAGGAGCAACTAAATGGCAAACAATTTGGCACCAGGTATTACCGGCATCATTTGGTGGTATCTTAACAGGTGTAATACTTGCATTATCAAGAGCTGTGGGTGAAGCAGCACCGTTAATTGTGGTTGGAGCATTAGCCTATGTTCCATTTGCACCTTCTGGCCCAATGGATGAATTCACTGTTTTACCAATACAAATATTTAACTGGGTTTCTCGTCCCCAACATGGATTTAACATTAATGCTTCTGCTGCAATAATTGTTCTTTTAATAATCACTTTTTTTATGAATGGTATTGCTGTATATTTTAGAAACAAATGGCAGAAAAAACTAAGTTTATAATTACTTAAATATGGAAAAAATTCAAGAAATACCGATTTCTAAAAATGTTAAGCAAAAAGAAATTCTGATAGAAGCTAACAATGTAGATGCTTTTTATGGTGAATTTCATGCTTTAAATGATATTAATTTAAAAATATATAAAAACAATATTACAGCTTTAATCGGACCAAGTGGATGCGGAAAGTCAACATTTCTTCGACTCTTCAACAGGATGAATGATTATATAGATGGCTTTAAAATGGAGGGTGAAATCTTTATCAATAAAGAAAATATTTATAATCAAAAGGTAAATCTTGAGCAATTGAGAAAAGATGTTGGAATGGTATTTCAAAAACCAAATCCATTCCCAAAATCAATCTATGAAAATGTTGCTTATGGATTAAAAATCCAGGGTAAAAAAGATAAACATTTCTTAGATGAACGAGTTGAAAACTCATTAAAGCAGGTTGCTTTATGGAATGAAGTTAAAGATGATCTAAAAAAATCGGCTTTAGCTTTATCAGGAGGACAACAGCAGAGATTGTGTATTGCCAGGACACTTGCAGTCGAGCCTTCTGTAATATTAATGGATGAACCAACCTCGGCTTTAGATCCTATTGCAACAAAAAAAATAGAAGAACTGCTATTTGTCCTAAAAGAAAAATACACAATTGTAATCGTAACTCATAACATGCAACAGGCAGCAAGGGTAAGTGATCGAACTGCATTCTTTTATTTAGGTGAATTGATCGAGTATGGTAAAACCAATAAACTATTTTTAAAACCCAAAAATAAACAAACTGAAAATTATATAACAGGTAGATTCGGTTAATTTAAAACTTCTAAAAATGATACATTTAGACACAGAATTAGGGCAACTCAAGAAGGCCATTATTGAAATGATGGATTTAGTAATCCTCCAACTTGAAAAATCAAAGGAAGCTTATATTGGTATGGATATTGAACTTGCAGAAGAGATCATTCATACTGAAAAAAGGGTGAATGCGATGGAGTTGAGTATAGACCGTATTTGTGAGAATATTCTTAATCTCAGCAGTCCTGTTGCTACTGATTTTAGATTTGTAGTATCTGCTTTAAAGATCAACTCTGAATTAGAGAGAATTGCTGATTATGCTGAAAATATAGCAAAATATAATACCAAACAACAAAAACCTTTTAACGAGAATCAAATTGAAAAAGTTCAATTAAGAGAAATGTTTGATATTGCGATTAGGATGATGGATGATATTCAATCTGCATTTGAAACCGAGAACACCAAATTAGCTAGGAAAGTATATAAAAAAGATAAAAAACTCAATAAAATATATGATAATCTACCAAGTATAATAAGTGAATTTGTTAAAGAAGATCCTGAATTTATTCATTCGTCACTTTATTTATTTTCTACCATTAAAAAATTGGAAAGGGTTGGCGATCATATAAAAAATATCACAGAAGACATAATTTATTATGTGGATGCCAAGGTAATGAAACATAAAAAAAAGAAAATGAAATAATATTGAATTTTTTATGAGATCTTCTTAACGTACAATTACATAGGTTTTAAACTGTAACTAGTAAACAGTCAAAGAAGACTGTATTAATAAAAACTGACGATGTGGCTCTTTTTGAAAAGAATTATTCTATTTCTGATTTAAATTTATTGATTTTTTTAGCAATTTTCGTTTCCTCCAATAGAATTAATTTTTGAAATTTAACTACCTGGTGAAATAAAACTCTATCTATTCTTATTTGTTTTTATCTTCCTTT
>JBDLIB010000015.1:0-31550 GCA_039715085.1 Bacteroidota bacterium
GGTTTGCTGCAAGGATCACAACCTGACGCTTTAGTTGTTTGCCATGAAGCTACACGTAAGACAATATCCGGTTGGGAACATTACTCATTACCTTCTATTAAGGAATGTATAGACTTAAACCTGCAAATGGGAAAACGTACCAATCCCGACATCCGGTGTGTTGGAATAAGTATAAATACATCAGGATTATCAACAAATGAGCGAGAATCATATCTTGCAAATCTGTCAAAAGAAACAGGTTTACCTTGTGTTGACCCGTTGATAGATGGCTGTAATGCTATTATAGATTATATTAATAACAAAGATTATAATAATAAATAAAAACCCGTAAAATATGTCAATAAAACTTAGTGTACATCAGGAAGAGTGGAATATAACTACACCATTTCGTATATCAGGAAATGAGTGGAAAACAGCCGAAGTTATCGTAGTAGAATTGCAGGATGGTGACATCATCGGCCGAGGAGAAGCAGCAGGTATTTTTTACTTTAACGAGACAGCTGCTTCAATGACCGCCCAAGTGGAAAAAGTGGCAGCACAAATTGAAGCAGGTGCCTCACGTACAGACCTACTTGAAATACTTCCCCCGGGTGGAGCACGTTTTGCTATAGACAGCGCGCTATGGGATCTGGAGGCAAAACAATCCGGTAAACGGGTATGGGAATTAGCAGAAATAAGTCTTAAAAAGACGGTCACCGTCTTTACTATCGGCTTGGAAGATGAACCTGAAGCAATGGCAAAAAAAGCTGCTGCTGCTGCACATCATCCGCTTCTTAAAGTAAAACTCGGAGCAGATCGACCGGTAGAACGTATAGAAGCCATTCGCCGTGTTCGACCTGATGCGACAATTGTTATTGATGCTAACCAGGGTTGGACTTTTAAACAACTTCAAGAAGTTGCACCAATATTAAAGGATCTTGGTGTTACTATGATCGAACAACCACTTCCACGTGGAGCAGATGAGCAGCTGGAAGATTACAATTCCCCACTTCCTTTGTGTGCCGATGAAAGCTGTGTTCATGGTGGTGATATAGAGCTGGTATCGAAACGCTACCAAATGATCAACATTAAGCTGGACAAAAGCGGAGGATTGACCCATGCCATTGAAATGGCTGAAGAAGCCAGGAGGCGTAATCTTGGTCTGATGGTAGGATGCATGCTGAGTACTTCCCTTGCAATGGCACCCACTTTCGTTGCGGGCTTACTCTGCGATTTTCATGATTTGGACGGACCGCTTCTCCTGAATAATGACCGGTCTTTTGGAATGACATATAAAGATGGTGTTGTTGAACCACCCTCAAATAAGCTGTGGGGATAAAAGGTTTGAAGTTTTTGTATAGAAAGTAAAACAACTAAATTGTAAAAAAATGAAAACAAAATTTAAATCAAGATTAATATTACTACCTCTATTCACACTATTATTAAACAGTACTATCTTTGCACAAATTTCTTCCAATGAAGTTGATAGGCTTGTTGAAGATGCAATGGCAAAATTTAATGTTGTCGGAGTTGCGGTAGGTATAGTAAAAGATGGTAAAATAATTCACACCAAAGGTTATGGTGTAAAATCAATAGATACTAACGAAAAGGTAAATGAGCACACTAATTTTGCCATAGCTTCAAATAGTAAAGCATTTACAACAACAGCACTTGCATTATTAGTAGAAGAGGATAAGCTTTCCTGGCAGGATAAGGTTAAAGACCATATTCCGGAGTTTAAAATGTATAATGCCTATGTAACCGAAAATTTTAATATTCAAGACTTATTGACTCACCGGAGCGGACTTGGACTTGGAGTAGGGGATTTAATGTTTTTTCCTGATGGGGCTGATTTTACAATTAAGGATGTATTGTCCGGTTTTCAGTATTTCAAACCCCAATCTGCTTTTAGAACGAAGTATGATTATGACAACCTTTTGTATATAGTAGCAGGTGAGGTTATTACAAGAGTAAGCGGGATGAGTTGGGAAGAATTTGTAGAAAACCGAATAATGCAACCATTAAATATGGATAATACATATGGTTCATTATCGAGGATTAAGGATAAAAGCAATTTAGCAACACCTCACTCAACAGAAACAGGTAAAATCAGAACGATATCTCCTTTTGAAGAAATGGTTAATGGGGCAGCAGGGGGAATCATTTCAAATGTAGATGATATATGTAACTGGATGCTGGTACATTTAAACAATGGAAAATATGGTGCTAATTTAGAGAAGGAACTATTCTCAGAGACAAGTCAAAGTGAGATGTGGAAAATTCACACAACTCTGCCGGTAAATAATGATCCCCGATATAATTCCCACTTCCTTGGCTATGGCTTAGCTTGGTCACTAACAGATATTAAAGGCAATATGAGCGTATCTCACACAGGAGGATTGCCGGGAATGCTTTCGAGAACAGTAATGATACCTGATTTAAACCTTGGTGTAATTGTTTTAACTAATACTGCAAATGGGGGCTCAGGTGTTTATAAGGCGGTTTCGAAGACAATTGTTGACAGTTACTTGGGATTAGATGATTTTGGATGGACAGATCATTATTATGAACAATTTAAAGAAAAAGAAAGTAATGCAGATTTAGTGACTACTCAAGTTTGGGAAACAGTAAAGACTGCTAATAATCAGCACCTAAATTATAATAATTATATTGGTGTATATGAAGATAAGTGGTTTGGCAAAATTGAGGTTTTTATGAATGGCAATAAGCTTTGGTTTAAGTCATACCGTTCGCCAAAACTCAATGGGCCAATGTCTTTTTATAAAGCGAATACTTTTGCTATTAAATGGGAATATCAGGATATGAATGCTGATGCTTTTGCGATGTTTAGTTTGGATGAAGAAGGAAAAGCACAAAGTATAAAGATGAAAGGCATCTCACCAAACATAGATTTTAGTTTCGATTTCCAGGATTTAAATCTTAAAAGGGTAAAAAATAAGAAATAAAAATTAAGTATAATAACCTATCATATAACTAACTTTTCATTATTCTGATATTCAAGCTGTAGATTTTGTCATCTACTTAACAATAATTCATATTTTAGTAGCTGGTTTTGATAAAGTATAAAAAGAATTATTTTATGGGCAGTCTATATTAAACATTCTAAAAAATCTCAAATGGAGCTTGTAAATAATAAATTTCTAGAAAAATTCCTTTTTGCTCTAGCATTTGTTGAAGGAGGAGCAGTTATGTGTGTTGAATTATCGAGCGCAAATATTTTGTCTCCTTTTTTTGGTACTTCAATTTTTGTGTGGGCATCTGTTTTGGGTGTTACACTTACAGCTTTAATGAGTGGTTATTATCTAGGAGGATATTTATCATCTAAATACAAAAGAAAGGAAATTGTTTTTTGGTTGATGTTTATTGGAGGTGTGTTAATTGTGTTAACACCAACTATTAGTGGATTTATTTTGCCCATTACCATAAGATTAAATTTATCAATAGGGATAGTTATTTCTTTATGTTGTTTTTTATTTATCCCTTTAATGCTATTTGGAGCGACATCCCCATTAATTATTAATTTGATCACCACTGAGGCTGAAAACTCCGGAAAAAGTAGCGGGACGGTTTATGCAGTATCTACTTTGGGGGGGATAATTGTAACTTTTACTATTGGATTTTATTCATTTCCACAATTTGGAATAACTCGAACCTTATATGCTTATGGGCTGTTAGTGATATTGACATCTTTGGTTCTGTTTTTTGTAACAAAAACATTTAAATTTAGTACTGTATTAGTTTTACTCGTTGCAGCTTTCTTATTAAGCTTTCAAAAAAACAATTCAAATAAAGAAGTTATATATCGATCGGAAGGCATTTTAGGAGAAATTAAAGTTGTTGATAGAGAGTTGAAAGGTCATGATAATACAAATAAAATTTATAGAGAATTGTTGGTGAATAATATTTCGCAAACGATTATGGATAAAGAAAATCCATATGTCAGTTACTGGGATTATGTCAATATTTTAACCAAAAATATTCTAGCTTTTCGAAATGGAGAAAATACACTTCTATTAGGTTTAGGAGGGGGTACTTTATATAAGCAATTGGTATCTAATAATTTAAAAGTTGACATTGTAGAACTTGATAGAAGGATTGAAAAACTTGCCAAAGAATATTTCTATATTGCCGATAGCGTAAAAGTAACAGTAGATGATGCCAGGCACTTCATCAATACAACTAATAAGAAATACGACATAATTATTTACGATCTGTATCATAGTGAAACTCCTCCAGTACATTTATTAACAAAAGAAGCGTTTCATGAAATAAGAAATAAGTTAACAGATAAAGGGATTTTAACAATTAATTTTTATGGTTTTATAAATGGTAGTATGGGTAAAGCAGCACGATCTATATATAAAACTTTATTAGAACAAAATTTTAATGTACGCTTATTAGCTACACCGGGAGAAGAAAATACCAGAAATTTAATTTTTATTTGTAAAAAGGATTCGTTTAAGAACAATATTAAAATAGAAGATGTTTGGATTAGATCCTCTGAAATCGATTTGGATGATGCAGTAGTTTTGATTGATGATAAACCAATTTTAGAGCATATTTATTTGGAAGCAGCTTTAATGTGGAGGAAAGGGTATAATGAGATCAATACTAAATATTTTATAAATAACTGATACTCATCATTTATTAGAAGACTATTTTTTTAGTGTTGAAGATTAACTTTTTATGATTAGTTCAACGAATTTTAAAAAGTTTTAAAAAGGATGTGATAATTTATAACCTTTTTATATATTTGCAATAATATCATGATTATTTCGTTATAAAAACCAAACTTTTAATTCTATGATAAGAAAGTACTTTAGGATAGTTATACTCGCTGTTTTTTTACTTACAGTAGGAGTGGTTTTTGCAGGAGGTCCACCACCACCAAAACCACATCCTTGTCCGCCAAATAACCCTCACTGTCAAGTGCCAATTGACGGAGGAATTTATGTTTTATTATTGTTAGGTACTGCTTTTGGAGTTAAAAAATTATGGAACAAAGATAAATGATATCTTATAATTGCTGTAACCTGGCAACATATTTACCTATAACGTCAAATTCTAAATTCACATAATCATTTACTTTAATATCATGAAAATTCGTATGTTCATGTGTAAATGGTATTATAGCAACACTAAATTGATTGTCTCTTGAGTTTACAACTGTTAGGCTAACCCCATTTACAGTTATTGAACCTTTTTCGATAGTGATATTATTCTGTTTTGGGTCGTATACAAAAGAATATAACCAGCTACCTTCTTCTTCTGTTACCTCTATACATTTACCTACCTGATCAACATGGCCTTGTACGATATGTCCGTCTAACCGGTCATTCAGCTTCATAGCTCTTTCTAAATTCAATTTATCGTTTACTTTTAGATATTTGAAACTGGATTTATCCAGAGTCTCTTTTATTGCGGTTACTGTATGTGTGCCTTCACCCAAAGCCACAACAGTTAAACAAACTCCATCGTGAGCCAGGCTTTGATCTATCTTTAATTGAGAAGAGATATCACTTTTTACTGTGATATGAATATTCTCTTTATCTTTAATAAGCTCTGTTACTGTTCCGAATTTTTCTATTATCCCTGTAAACATTTTTGTTATTTTAATTGATTAACTTTGTTCAGAATTTATCTATTTTTTTGCTTAAAAATGTAAGCCTTAAAATAGTGTCCAAATTTAGTAATTATTAAAGGGATTTATGAAAAAATCAGAAAAAATTAAAGTTGGGATTTCCGTAGGTGATCTTAACGGAATTGGATTAGAAATAATCCTGAAATCCTTTGAAGATAACAGGATGTTGGATTTTTGTACTCCAATTCTTTTTGGTTCTTCAAAAACTGCCAGTTACCACAAAAAAGCTTTGAATATCAAAACACCTATAAACGGAATTGATTATCCCGATAGAGCATTGCATAACAAAGTGAATTTAGTTAATGTCTGGAAGGAAAATGTGATAATTGAATTAGGAAAGCCTACCGGGATATCGGGTAAATATGCATTCAAATCATTAGAAAGTGCTACCAAAGCATTGAAAAACGGTGATATTGATGTCTTGATTACAGCTCCAATTAATAAGCATAATATTCAATCGGATAATTTTAATTTTAAGGGGCATACTGAATATTTGGAAGCTAATCTATCTGGAGAGAGTTTGATGATTCTGCTTACCGATGAAATCAGGTTAGGATTAGTTACAGGCCATATTCCGTTAAAAGAAGTAGTTGAAACTATTACTGAAGATCTGATTATAAAGAAAGTCAATATTCTGCATGATTCTTTGGTAAAGGATTTTAATATTTCAAAACCCAAAATAGCTATTTTAGGAATCAATCCTCACAATGGGGATAATGGTGTTATTGGAACTGAAGACGACGAAATCGTAAGGCCGGCAATTAGTGAAATTCAAAAAACAGGAAAATTAGTATATGGCCCTTATGCTTCTGATAGTTTTTTTGGTTCTGAATCATTTAAAAAATTTGATGGTGTACTGGCTATGTACCACGATCAGGGCTTGGGCCCTTTTAAAACAATGTCGTTTGGTAAAGGGGTTAATTTTACTGCCGGTTTAGATAAAATCAGAACTTCACCCGATCATGGTACCGCCTATGAGATTGCAGGTGAAAATCTGGCAGATCACGGTTCTTTTACAGAAGCTGTCTTTAAGGCTATTCAAATTTTTAAAACAAGAAGTGAGTATGTTGATTTAGTTGAAAATCAGTTAAAAAGCTAAAGATATTAAATTTTAAAAAATAATTTAATTCTATTTTTATAAATAAGGATATTTTTTTATCTTTGCGCGCTCAAATTTATATAGAAATGAAACGGTTAAAAGAGTTTGATATTTCTTTTGCCGGATTAAAATCTGGGAAATATCAATTTGAATATGAAATTGATAATAGGTTCTTTGAAGCTTTTAATTATGATGATTTTGTTAATTCTGAACTAAAAGTAAGTTTAGAATTCATCAAAAAAGAAACTTTATTGGAATTGAATTTTTCGGCAAAGGGAAATGTTGAAGTGGCTTGTGATATTAGTAATGAGTATTACAATCAGCCAATAGAAGGGGATATTAGCATTGTTGTTAAGTTTGGTATTGATTATAATGATGATAATGATGAACTGATTATATTGCCTTATGAAGAACATCAAATCAATGTAGCACAATTTATTTATGAAATGATTGTATTGGCTACTCCAACAAAAAGAATACATCCTGCGGTTTTAGATGGTACAATGCAATCGGAAACATTAGAAAAGCTTGAAAAATTACATCCAGATTACAAAAAGAAAGAAGATGAAATAGACCCGAGATGGGCAGATTTAAAAAAAATAATAACAAATAAAAAGATATAGCGATGGCACATCCTAAGAGAAAAATTTCGAAGCAAAGAAGAGATAAAAGAAGAACGCACTATAAGGCAGTTGCTCCGCAAATTGCTACAGATCCAACAACCGGTGAAGCTCACTTATACCATAGAGCACATTGGCATGAAGGAAAATTATACTACAGAGGGCAGGTTTTAATCGATTCTACTGAAAATGTAGCGTAATTAGTAAAAGCTAAAAAACACAAAAAAACCCTCATTTTGAGGGTTTTTTTGTGTTTTTTAGTCAGTTTTTGATAAAAATGTGCTATTTAAGTCAAATAGTACAAATAAATTACGTTACTTTGAAAACTGTTTTTTTAAATAAAATTATCATTGTGTTTTTATATACAGAACACTAAATTTAATATAATGACCAAGATATCTGCAGAAATAACAGCCGTTGGAAAATATGTACCCGATTATGTCTTAACAAATCAGGAATTGGAGACTATGGTAGACACCAATGATGAATGGATAACCACTCGTACGGGTATAAAAGAAAGAAGAATTCTAAAGGAAAAGGGAAAAGGAACATCTTATCTGGCAATTCAAGCAGCGAACAATCTTTTAGAAAAAACCGGTCTGGATCCAAAAGAAATTGAACTGGTTATAGTTGCTACGGCTACACCTGATATGCAGGCTGCATCAACATCCGCATATGTAGCTACAAAGATTGGGGCTACCGAAGCTTTTTCATTTGATCTTGAAGCTGCTTGTTCCAGTTTTTTGTACGGAATGTCAACAGCAGCCAGATACATAGAGTCTGGAAGGTATAAAAAGGTTTTATTAGTAGGTGCAGATAAAAACTCATCTATGATTGATTATACCGATCGAGCTACGTGTATAATTTTTGGTGATGGCGCCGGAGCAGTATTATTTGAGCCTAATACTGATGGTTTAGGCCTGCAAGATGAATATCTGCGAACTGACGGAAGCGGTAGGGAATTCTTACAAGTTCCAGCAGGTGGTTCAATTTTGCCCACTTCAGAAGAAACTGTTAAAAATAAATTACATTATGCACGTCAGGACGGACAAACAGTTTTTAAGAATGCCGTGTTTAATATGGCTGATGTTAGCGAAAAGATCATGCAAAGAAATAATCTTACACATGGCGATGTAGCTTTTTTAGCTGCACATCAGGCCAATAAGAGAATTGTTGAAGCAACAGCGAGAAGGATGAAATTAGATGCCTCAAAAGTTTTGCTAAATATCGAAAAATATGGTAATACAACTTCAGCAACATTACCATTATTATTAGCCGACTTTGAGAATCAATTAAAAAAAGGAGATAATATTATATTTGCCGCTTTTGGTGGAGGTTTCTCGTGGGGAGCGATCTATTTAAAATGGGCGTATAATTCCTAATAAATTAATTCATAAAAATAGTATTATGGAAATTAAAGAAATTCAAAGCCTGATTAAGTTTGTGGCGAAATCGGGTGTGAATGAGGTGAAATTAGAACAGGAAGGTTTCAAAATTACCATCAAAACAGGTACAGGTAAAACAGAAACTACCATTCTGCAACATGCACCGGCAACACAAGTTCCGGTAGCACAGCAATTTGTTGAACCTGTTGCAGAACAGGCAAAAGCTGTAGAATCAAAACAAGAAGCAGACGACAGTGAAAAATATCTTACTATTAAATCACCAATTATAGGTACTTTTTATAGAAAACCGGCACCGGAAAAACCAGATTTTGTGAAAGTTGGAGATGTAATTTCCGAAGGGGACACTGTTTGTATTATTGAGGCAATGAAATTATTTAATGAAGTGGAGTCTGAAGTTTCAGGTAAGATCGTAAAAGTTTTGGTTGATGACGCTTCACCGATTGAATTTGACCAGCCTTTATTCTTGGTTGACCCTTCATAGCAAATAAGAAATTCCAAAACATAAATTCCAAGATCTAATATTTGAAATTTGTGATTTTGAAATTGGAATCTAAATTTTTAAAACAAAAGTTATGTTTAAAAAAATATTAGTCGCCAACAGGGGTGAGATAGCTCTTCGTGTTATACGAACCTGTAGAGAGATGGGGATTAAATCTGTTGCAGTATATTCAAAAGCAGATGAAGAAAGTTTACATGTGAGATTCGCTGATGAAGCAGTTTGCATAGGCCCTGCACCAAGTAATGAATCCTATTTAAAAATGTCAAATATTATTGCAGCTGCAGAAATCACAAATGCAGATGCAATACATCCCGGATATGGGTTTTTAGCTGAAAATGCCCATTTTTCAAAAATATGTGAGGAGCACGGGATTAAATTCATAGGAGCATCTCCTGAGATGATCGAAAAAATGGGAGATAAAGCATCTGCCAGAGAAACTATGAAGAAAGCCAAAGTACCTACAATTCCGGGTTCTGAAGGTATTTTGGAATCATTCAGTGAAGCTAAAAAGCTTGCCAAGAAAATAAAATATCCGGTTATGTTAAAGGCAACTGCCGGAGGAGGAGGAAAAGGTATGCGTGCAGTTTGGAAGGAAGAAGATCTGCAAAATGCATGGGATTCGGCAAGAGCTGAAGCTAAGGCAGCTTTTGGTAATGACGGTATGTATATTGAAAAGTTGATTGAAGAACCTCGTCACATAGAAATTCAAATTATTGGTGATTCCAGAGGTAAAGCTTGTCATTTATCTGAAAGAGATTGTTCAATTCAACGTCGTCATCAAAAGCTAACGGAAGAAACACCTTCCCCTTTTATGACAGATGCACTTAGGAAAAAAATGGGAAAAGCAGCTGTTAAGGCAGCAGAGCACATAAAATATGAGGGTGCGGGAACTGTTGAATTTTTGGTAGATAAGCACAGAAATTTCTACTTTATGGAAATGAATACCAGGATTCAGGTAGAACACCCTATAACAGAGCAGGTTATTTCAAATTTTGATCTCATTGGAGAACAGATAAAAGTAGCCTCCGGAATACCAATACTTGGAATTAATTATTTTCCAACACAACATTCTATTGAATGTAGAATCAATGCGGAAGACCCGTTTAATGATTTTAGACCTTCTCCTGGAAAAATAAGTATATTCCATGCGCCGGGCGGACATGGAGTTCGTTTAGATACGCACGTTTATGCAGGTTACGTTATCCCGCCGAACTATGACTCAATGGTAGCGAAACTAATTGTAACTGCACAAACCCGTGAAGAAGCGATAAGTAAAATGAAACGTGCCTTAGATGAGTTTGTAATCGAGGGTGTTAAAACTACGATTCCTTTCCATAGGCAATTAATGGATAATCCTGATTATATTGCGGGGAACTATACTACTAAATTCATGGAAGATTTTGAATTAGAATCAGAAGCTTAACGAAGTTATAAATTGAAAATAGAAAGAGGATATATTTTTTGTATCCTCTTTTTTTATTTAATTTTACTTTTAAATTATAAGTGTAATGAAAGATCCGGATATAAAAATCGATGGTATTGATAAGATAATATTGAACAAACTGATGCAGGATGCCAGAACACCAATTTTAAGTATTGCCCGTGAAGTTGGTATTTCGGGAGCAGCAATTCATCAGAGATTACGCAAGTTGGAAACCTCCGGCTTAATTGCAGGATCAAAGTTTGTGATGAATCCAAAAATTTTGGGATTTAAGACTTTGGCTTTTGTCGGTATATTTTTAGATAGTTCGAGTAAATATAAAGAAGCTGTTAAAAGATTGCAAGAGATTGATGAAGTTATTGAAAGTCATTATACAACAGGGAATTATGCGATTTTTGTAAAAATATTATGTAGAGATAATGAACACTTAATGCAAGTATTGAATCATGATATTCAAAATATTAAAGGGGTCTCAAGAACAGAAACTTTCATCTCATTGGAGCAGCAAATAGACAGGCAGATAAAAATTTGAATCCAATAATTTAATTTATTCCTAACTTAAGTTGAAATTTAGTAATTGTCTCATAAACAGGTGGTCTTGGATAGTTAACTCCTGCTATTATAAATATTCAGGTAATAAAGCAAAGTCACCAACGAGCTCAATGCAGCAACAACGTAGGTTCTGGCAGCCCATTTTAGCGCATCTTTTGCAGCTCCTTGTTCTTTGGCAGTAAGCATATTTTTGTTTTCCAGCCATGCCAGTGCTCTATTGCTAGCGTCGTATTCTACAGGTAGAGTAACAAAACTAAATAATACTGTAGCGGCAAAAAAGATGATTCCGGCAAGTAGTAATTGAGGGAATGAATTTACTGTAAAAATCCCGGCGATTAATAAGAATGAAGCCAATTTGGAAGAGATTCCAACAGTAGGAACTAACTTTGACCTTAATTGTAACCATTTATAAGATTTTGCGTGTTGGACGGCATGCCCGCACTCATGAGCAGCTACAGCAGCAGCTGCAGCATTTCGTTGATTGTATACACCTTCGCTTAAGTTAACAGTTTTGTTTTGTGGGTTATAATGATCGGTAAGCATACCTTTAGAGGAAATAACTTTAACATCATTAATATTATTATCAAAGAGCATTTTTTCAGCAATTTCTTTACCGCTTAATCCATTTTGTAAATGTAAATGAGAGTAACTTTTGAATTTACTTTTTAACTGATGTTGCACAAACATTCCAATCCCACCAATAATTAAAATCAATAAATACGCGCCAGACATTTTAATATTTTTTAAAGTTTGATAATTTTCATTTTATTGTAATAACTTTACAACAAAATTCATTTGATTCATAAAGATATGACAAAAATTCCAAATATTTTATTAATCTATACCGGTGGTACTATCGGTATGGTAAAAGATTATAAGACCAATGCTTTAAAAGCATTCGATTTTAATCAGATAAAAGAAAAAATACCGGAATTGAATTTATTGAATTGTACAATTAAAACTGTTTCTTTTGATTATCCGATAGATTCCTCTAATATGTCGCCGGAATATTGGATAAAGATTGTAGATATCATAGAAAAAAATTATGACGAGGTTGATGGTTTTGTGATTCTTAGTGGTACTGATACTATGTCATATACTTCATCGGCAATTAGTTTTATGCTTGAAAATTTGAATAAGCCGATTATTTTTACAGGTTCTCAATTGCCTATAGGAGATTTAAGAACAGATGCTAAGCAGAATCTGATTACGGCATTTGAAATTGCGGCAACCCATGAAAAAGGAATTCCAAAGATCAAAGAGGTTTGTTTGTATTTTGAGTACAAATTATACAGAGCTAACAGAACAACAAAAGTAAATGCAGAACAATTTGAAGCTTTTCAATCTCCCAATTTTCCGCCTTTGGCAGAAAGCGGTGTGCATTTAAATTTTAATGATACTTATCTTCGACAAGGAAATGCAAATAAAAAATTGATAGTAAGAAAGAAAATTGAAGATAATGTTGTAATTTTAAAGTTATTCCCCGGAATAAGAAAACAGGTTGTAGAATGTATTTTGAATATTACAGATCTGAAGGGAGTGATCCTGGAAACATATGGTTCGGGTAATGCACCAAGTGATGCCTGGTTTATTGATTTATTGAGAGCGGCTATTGAAAAGGAAATTCCTATTGTGAATGTTACTCAATGTCAAAGCGGTAGTGTACATTTGGGATACTATGAAACCAGTAGTAAGATGAAGGATATCGGAATAATAAGTGGAAAAGATATTACTACAGAATCGGCAATTGCTAAAATGAAATATTTATTAGGTGAAGGGATATTATTTAAAGATTTTAAGGAATTGTTTGAGAATCCTTTACGTGATGAATTGAATTGTTAAAAAACAGAAAATATTTATTGGCATATATTTTCTTAAATAAATATTTTTTCGTTACTTGCCAACCCTTTTAAAACACTATGTAGGAGAGGTGGCCGAGTGGCTTAAGGCGCACGCTTGGAAAGCGTGTTTATAAGGAATTATAACAAGGGTTCGAATCCCTTTCTCTCCGCGAATCGTGTTTAAATTGATAAAAATTTTATATCTTTAACCCGTTAACTAAATTAAATAACAAAGAATTTTAAAAATGAAAAAAGTATTTACAACCCTGGCGATTACAGGTTTAATGATTTTAAGCTCAGCGCAAAACATTTATGCACAAGCAGAACCTGTTGTTGAAAACAAAACATTTCACCAGCTTTTAAAGCAACGTTTTATTGAAGGTGGACCATTCTTTATGGGAATTGTATTGGTAACATTAATTTTAGGTTTAGCAATTGCAATTGAAAGAATTATCTACCTTAATATGGCTACTACTAATACTGATAAATTAGTAAATAACGTAGAAGAAGCTTTAAATAGTGGTGGTGTAGAAGCTGCAAAAGAAGTGTGTAGAAATACTAAAGGGCCTGTTGCCTCAATTTTCTACCAAGGATTAGACAGAATGGATGAAGGTGTGGAAGCAGCTGAAAAAGCTGTTGTTGCATACGGTGGAGTACAAATGGGATTATTAGAGAAAAACACCTCATGGTTAGCTCTATTTATCGCTCTTGCACCAATGCTTGGATTCATGGGTACGGTAATTGGTATGATTAGTGCATTCGACTCGATTGAAGCTGCAGGTGATATCTCACCAACGGTTGTAGCAGGTGGTATTAAAGTAGCATTATTAACAACAGTATTTGGTTTGGTTGTTGCAATTATTCTTCAAATATTTTACAATTATATCATTTCTAAAATAGATGGAATTGTAAATAACATGGAAGACGCATCAATTAAATTAGTTGATCTTTTGATCAGAAATAAATAAAAGATATTATGAATAGTAAGTTATCAAAAATATTATCATTAGTTGCAGGTGCGATTGGTATTATTGCGGTATTCTTTTTGGTAAGAATTATCATGACAGGTGATGATACAATCAAAACTGATGTAGCTGCTCAAAGTAGTATAGTTTCACCATACATTTCATTCGCAATGGTACTATTATATATTACTGCTGGTTTGGCAGTTGTGTTCTCTATTTGGAACTTGATCAGACATCCAAAAATGCTGAAAAAAGCTTTGCTTTCAGTAGGAGTTTTAGGTGTTTTATTATTAATGGCCTATATTATTTCACCAGATAATGAAGTTACAGATGCAGCCGGTGCAAAGGTGTTAGTAGAACAGGGAAGTGTTTCTAAATGGTCGAGCACAGGTATATGGTATGCAGTAATCCTGGGAGCAATTGGATTAGCATTTTTCTTGTGGGATTTCGTTAAAGGAATTGTAAAAACTTAAAATTATGGCTAGAAGAGAATTACCGGAAATTAATGCTGGTTCTATGGCCGATATTGCTTTCTTGTTACTAATATTCTTCCTGGTAACGACTACCATGGATGTGGATACTGGTATCTCAAGAAAATTACCTGAAAAACAACCTGAAGATATTGATGCTCCAAAATTAAAGGAGAAGAATGTATTTGTTGTTACCGTTAACCGTAACAACAACATTATGATCGAAGGAGATAAGTTTATCCAGATTGATCAACTTCGTGATGAAGCTATAAAATTTATAGATAACGGAGGAGGAAAAGGTAATCCAATTGGTGAAGCAGAAGCAGCGGAATGTGATTGGTGTGAAGGAGCGAAAGACCCTGCATCTTCCGATCATCCGAACAAAGCAATTATTTCTTTAGAAAGTGACAGAGGAACTTCATATGGTACCTACATATCAGTACAAAATGAATTGGTAGGTGCTTATACAGATTTGAGAAATCGTTTATCAAAGAAAATGTATAATATCACTTATATAGAACTTGTAAAGCAATCTAATAACGATATGCAAAACGAGTCTTTGAAAGAAAAGATTAAAATTATCAAAGAGAAATATCCTCAAATTATTTCTGAAGCAGAACCATTTAAATAATATAAATATGTCTAAGTTTAAAAAGAAGAAGAAAGGAATGCCCGGAATATCTACGGCATCTTTACCGGATATTGTATTTATGTTATTATTCTTTTTCATGGTTACTACCGTAATGCGTGAAACCGATTTAAAGATTAAGCAAACGCTTCCTTTTGCAACTGAAGTTAAAAAACTGGAACGCAAAAGTTTGGTGAGTTATATTTATGTTGGAAAAAGTAAGGTTGAAGGACAAGGTGGAGATAAGATCCAATTAAATGATAGAATCTCAAACGTTGAAGATATTAAGTATTTTATTTTTGCTGAAAGAGAAACCCACCCTGAAGAAGAAATACCGCTTTTAACAACATCTATTAAAGCAGATATCAAAACGAGCGTAGGTACAATTACAGATATTAAGGAAGAGCTTAGAAATATTAATGCTCTTAAAATTAATTATTCTACAAGAAAAGGAGATGTTTCTAAAAACATGAATTAATACTTTTTCATTATAAATTATATAAGGCAATCATTTTATTTTTAAATTTGATTGCCTTTTTTTTATCTTTGATAAATCATCCTGTTTTGTTATGAAAAAGATATTACCTTTCTTATTATTCTTTACCACTGTCTTCCATGCACAGAATGACAGCATTGTTGTAGATAATAAATATCTTGAAGATCAAATCTATGTAGGATTTGTGTATCAAACTCTTTTGGGTTTACCCGATGAAATCACTCAAACAGGCTTTTCTTATGGTGTTGGATTTGGTTTTATTAAAGACCTCCCAATAAATAAACTTCGTGATAAAGCTCTTGGTTTTGGACTGGGATATAATTACAATACTCATTATTTTAATTTTACAGAATCTGATTCAAACGCGGATGTTAATGAATCTGTTACTAAAAGCAATAGGGTAGGTATTCATAACATTGAATTACCTGTCGAATTTCGATTCAGAACTTCCACTCCAACTAAGTATAAATTTTGGAGAATATATCCCGGTTTTAAGTTTTCTTATGGTTTCTCAGTAAATACAAACCTTAAACAAAGTGAAGATTTTGATGTAAAAGAGATTATTAAAGTTAATAAATTTCAATATGGTATAACCTTATCTGCTGGTTATAATAAGTGGAATTTATTCGCATATTACGGTCTAAGCGAACTTTACAATAAACAGGAACATATACCTATTGATATTTCCCCAAACGAATTAAAATTAGGTTTGATATTTTATATGTTATAAATCTAACTTAACTGAGGTTATAAATATAATAGCTAATGAACTGGCCTAATATTCCTATTGTAACACCTAAATATATTTCTTTTGGTATATGTGCCTTCAAAGCTAACCTGGAGCTTGCCAAAAGCCCAAAAAGTAAAAACAAAATCGCTATCAAATAAGTCAGGTTCATTTGAAAATATAAACTCATACATATTACAAAACCTATTAACGAGCCAATTGCTAGTGTGTGTAAACTGATTTTTATATTTGCTGAAAATAAAAAATAGACCACTAAAAGGGCTAAACTTCCACCAAAAAAAGAAAAGGCTAAGAGATTTACTAAATTAATTTCCAAGAGCATTTTACCCAGCATAAAGGAAAGGATAACTAAAAACAAAACAGGAAACTTTCTTTCTTCAATACTTCTTAGTTTAAAGCTATTAATAAGTTTAAGTTTTTTTAAAATAAAGAGTAAAATTATTGGTAAAATATATGTACTAATAAAAATCACCATCAAAATAATATATTGATGTTGTTTTGATAAATGGGTTGGGGATAATAGAAAATAAAATAACCCACCCATTGTTGAAAATATGATTGGGTGGAAAAAATAGGAGATAAATTTATGAAATTGAGTCATTTATAGTAATTCTTTACGTAGTCTTGCAACAGGTATATCGAGTTGTTCGCGGTATTTAGCAACAGTCCTTCTTGCGATTAAATATCCTTTTTCCTTTAAAATTGCAGATAATTTCTCATCGGTAAGTGGGCGTTTCTTGTCTTCATTTTCAATGACAGTTTCGAGGATTTTTTTAATCTCTCTTGTTGAAACGTCTTCGCCTTTTTTGTTCTTCATCGATTCTGAGAAAAATTCTTTCAGGAGTTTTGTACCGTAAGGGGTATCTACATATTTGCTATTGGCAACACGTGAAATTGTGGAAACATCCATGTCAATTTTATCAGCAATGTCTTTTAAAACCATTGGCTTAAGATTGCGCTCATCACCGGTTAAAAAATATTCCTTCTGATGGTGCATGATCGCATTCATTGTAAGTAATAAAGTTTGTTGTCTTTGCCTGATAGCATCAATAAACCATTTTGCAGCATCGAGTTTTTGTTTAATAAACATTACTGCATCTTTTTGAGATTTCGATTTGTCTTTAGATTCTGCATACCCTTGTAGCATATTGTTATAATCTTTCGATATATGCAACTCAGGGGCGTTCCTAGCATTTAGTGTTAAATCAAGGTTTCCTTCATTAATTTTTACGGTGAAATCCGGTACAATTTGTTCAATATTTATATTACTTCCTGAAAAAGATCCACCCGGTTTTGGGTTTAATTTTTCAATTTCGTGAACGACATCCTTTAGCTTTTCTTTAGAGATATTTAATTTATGTAAAATCTTTGAATAGTGCTTTTTTACAAAATGGTCAAAAGAATTATTTAATATGTCTATAGCTAAACTTCTTTCGGGAGTCTCCTTCTTTTGTTTTAGTTGAATAAGTAAGCATTCTTTTAAATTTCTGGCTCCAACGCCGGGAGGATCTAATTGTTGTACTTTTTTTAGAATTCTTTCAATTTCATCGGCAGTTGTATATATATTTTGAGAAAAGGCAAGGTCATCAACTATATCTTCAACCGAGCGTCTTAGATACCCATTTCCATCGATACTTCCAATTAAAAATTCTGCAACTTGATATTCTTCATCGGTTAAATTACAAGTGTTTAACTGATCTGTTAAGAATTGATTAAAAGTCTTTCCTGCAGAGTAAGGAACCCGATTATCTTCATCGTCTATACTGTAATTATTACTTTGTAATTTATAACTTGGAATTTCATCATCACTCAGATAATCATCAATATTTATATCAGTTTCAATGGTTTCTGTACCGGTATCATCATATTCATCTTCCATATTATTCTCAAATTCATCGTTACTTTCTTTTCCACTGTCCAGAGCAGGATTTTCTTCAATTTCCTGAGTTACTTTTTGCTCAAAAGCTTGTGTAGGCAATTGAATTAACTTCATCAGCTGTATTTGCTGTGGAGATAATTTTTGTTGTAGTTTTTGATGTAAACTTTGTTTGAGCATTTATATTCTTGATTTTCTATAAAATTACAAAAAACAAATTATAAAAAGTGTTAATAAAAAGTTGGAATCAACTATAAGAAACCTTTTATGAGAGGTTGGCCAAAGCCCTTTTTAAAAATAAAGATAAAAAAATAAGGATTTGAAATATGTTATAATCAAATCCTTATTTAGAGAATATCTTCAGTAATATTTAAAATTCAGCGTTTTGCGGTGTTCTTGGGAAAGGTATAACATCTCGTATATTACCCATTCCGGTAGCAAATTGCACCAATCTTTCAAAACCAAGGCCAAAACCCGAATGAACTGCTGTACCGAATCTGCGGGTGTCTAAATACCACCATAATTCTTTTTCTTCAATACCCAGGGCTTCCATTTTTTCTTTGAGAACCTCCAATCGCTCTTCACGTTGGCTACCGCCTACTATCTCACCAATTCCGGGAAAAAGAACATCCATCGCTCTTACAGTTTTGCCATCTTCGTTCAATCTCATGTAGAAAGCTTTGATATTTGCAGGATAGTCAAATAAAATTACCGGACAATTAAAGTGTTTTTCAACCAAAAACCGTTCGTGCTCACTTTGCAGATCAGCTCCCCATTCATTTATCAAATACTGGAATTTTTTCTTTTTATTAGGCTTACTGTTACGTAAGATCTCAATTGCTTCGGTATAACTTACACGCTTAAAATTATTGTCAATTACAAACTGTAATTTTTCCAGAAGCGACATGTCGCTTCGTTGATTTTTTGGCTTAGATTGTTCTTCTTTTACAAATCGTTGGTCTAAAAACTCCAGATCCTCTTTGCAGTTTTCTAAAATGTATTGTAAAACATTTTTTATGAAGTCTTCCGCAAGATCCATATTAGCATCCAGGTCGTTAAATGCAACCTCCGGCTCTATCATCCAGAATTCGGCTAAATGGCGTGAAGTATTTGAATTTTCAGCTCTAAAAGTAGGGCCAAAGGTATAAACTTTTCCTAATGCCATGGCAAAGGTTTCAGCCTCAAGCTGTCCGGAAACTGTTAGGTTAGTTTCTTTGCCAAAAAAGTCCAGGGAGTAGTCAATACTACCTGTTTCAGTTTTTGGAGTATTTTTAAGATCAAGAGTAGTAACCCCAAACATTTCACCTGCACCTTCGGCATCGCTACCGGTAATAATTGGTGTGTGTACATTGTAAAAACCATTCTTTACAAAATACTGATGAATGGCAAATGTTAAGGCAGACCTAACCCGCATTACTGCACTAAAAGTGTTGGTTCTAACTCTTAAATGGGCGTTCTCACGCAAGAATTCAAAACTGTGCTTTTTGGGCTGAATTGGAAATTCATCAGGATTTGAATCACCGAGGATCTCCAAACGGTTTACTTTAATCTCTACAGTTTGGCCTTTCCCCTGACTTTCAACCAAAGTACCATTCAGAGAGACTGCAGCACCTGTCGTAATCCTTTTTAACAGATCTTCATCTGTATTTTCAAAATCTATTACACATTGAATATTTTGGATCGTAGAACCATCATTTAAAGCAATAAAACGATTGCTTCTAAAAGTTCTTACCCAACCTTTTATAGTTACTTCCTGTAAATAATTTTCTGAGTTTAATAATTCAGAAACGCTATATCTTTTCATTTTTCAATTCTTAAATTATCCATAAATAATCAAATGACAAGCACCTGATTTTTCAATCCCGGCAAAGATACGTTTTGTAAACAAAAATTTAAATGGGAAAGTCGTTTTTTATTCTTTAATCAGACTTAAAAGATATTTTCCATAACCACTTTTTAATAATGGCTCGGCTACTTTTTTTAATTGTTCATCATTAATAAATCCTTTTCTGTAGGCTACTTCTTCAATACAGCCAATTTTTAGTCCTTGTCTTTCTTCAATTACCTGGACAAATTGTTGGGCCTGAATAAGTGAATTAAAAGTTCCTGTATCTAACCAGGCAGTTCCTCTACCAAAAACACCAACTCTTAACTTATCATTTTTTAGATATTCGTTATTTACATCAGTAATTTCATATTCTCCTCTTGCAGATGGTTTGATGTTCTTTGCAATTTTAACGACCTCATTGTCATAAAAATATAATCCCGGGACGGCAAAATTTGATTTAGGGTTTTCGGGTTTTTCTTCAATAGAAATGGCTTTATATTCTTTATCAAACTCAACTACACCATACCGCTCAGGGTCGTTGACATGGTATGCAAACACAACACCTCCATTAGGATCTATAGCATTTTTAAGACGTTTTTCAAGTGTAGCTCCATAAAAAATATTATCCCCTAAGATCAAGGCGACATTATCATTACCAATAAATTCTTCACCAATAACAAAAGCTTGCGCTAATCCATTAGGAATTTCCTGTACAGCATATTCAAAGTTACAGCCCAGATTCTTTCCGTCACCTAAAAGTCGTTCGAATAAAGGCAGATCTGTTGGGGTTGATATAATTAAGATATCTTTAATTCCTGCAAGCATTAATGTTGATAAAGGATAGTATATCATTGGTTTGTCATAGACAGGCATTAGCTGTTTACTAACTGCTAATGTTAATGGGTGTAGTCTTGTTCCGCTACCTCCTGCTAGGATAATTCCTTTCATACGTTTAAATTTTAGTAATTACCTGATAGTAATTAATTATAAAATTAAGAGCGTGTGCAACCGCTACGCTCTCTCATGAAAAATTTAATCATTTCCCTTAGTAAAATAATTGATTAAATTTATTCATGTTCGTTTCATATTTTTATTTGATTTTAGTTTTCTTCTTCTTTTGGAATAATTGTCAAAGATGGTTTCTTAAAAGTTTTTTTATTGGCAATTGAGGATTCAAGAGACAATAATAACGAAGGTAATAATAATAAATTAGATACCATAGCGAAAAGTAAAGTCACAGATACCAGTCCTCCCAAGGCTTTCGTACCCCCAAAACTTGATACGGTAAACACTAAAAATCCGAAAAATAAAACTACAGAGGTGTAAAACATACTAACCCCTGTTTCGCGTAAAGCTGCATAAACAGATTTTCGTACATTCCATTTATGGGCGATCAATTCCTGACGGTATTTTGCTAAAAAGTGAATAGTATCATCTACCGAAATACCAAAGGCTATACTGAATACCAGTATCGTTGAAGGTTTGATAGGTACTCCTAAATATCCCATTAATCCTGCTGTTATCAATAGTGGTAATATATTTGGTATTAACGAAATAATGATCATTTTGTAGGATCTGAACATCCAGGCCATGAATAACGAAATAAGTATTATTGCCAAAGACAATGATGTAAATAAATTCTTGACTAAATAATTGGTGCCTTTTAGAAAGACCAGGGCTTTTCCTGTAATTGTAACATTAAATTTTTCACTGGGAAAAACATGATTAATTTTCTCTATCAGGCGCTCTTCAATTTGCTCCATTTTTTCTGTGCCAATATCTTTCATAAAAGTTGTCATTCGGGCATATTGCCCGGTAGAATCAACAAAATTAGAAAGCATATCGCTATTGGCATCAGAATTTTTTGTGTAGGATAAGATAAAGCTCTTTTCTTGTTGGGTAGGTAATTGATAGTATTTCGGATTGCCGTTATAAAAAGCCTGTTTAGAATATTTAATTAAATTCAGTACAGATAGTGGTTTTGAAAGTTCGGTAATTTCTTCAATTTCTTCATCCAGTTTATTCATTCGTTTGAGGGTTGCTAAGTTCATTACACCCTTCTTTCTTTTGGTATCAACCAATACTTCTAAAGGCATAATTCCGCCAAATTCATCCTCAAAAAACAAAATATCCTTATAAAATTGTTTTCCCTTAGGCATATCTTCAATCAAACTTCCCGATACACGAATCATATTAACACCTATCAGGCTTACTATAATTACTACTACCGTAGTGGCATAAACTCCTATCCTATGATGGCGAACCGTATTTTCCATCCAACTTACAATAGCATCGATCCATTCTTTTTCAAGATGTAGTAAATGCTTTTCCTTAGGCTTGTACATAAAGCTGTAAATAATCGGGATGATTAACAGCGAAAGGATAAAAATTGCAAGAATATTAATAGATGCGATAATACCAAATTCCTTTAGGAGTTGGCTGTTGGTAAAAATGAATGTAGCAAAACCGGATGCAGTTGTGATGTTGGTCATTAAAGTTGCATTTCCTACTTTCGAGATTACCCTTTGTAAAGATTTTGCCTGGTTACCGTGTTTTTTTACTTCGCTCTGGTATTTATTGATAAGAAAGATTGCATTAGGCACTCCAATAACAATAATCAATGGAGGGATCAAAGCCATTAGAATCGAGATTTCATACCCGAACAATCCTATAAAGCCAAGTGACCAAACAACCCCAATACTTACAACCGACATAGTAATGAAGGTAGCACGGTAGGATCTGAAAAAGAAAAAGAAAATTATTGATGTTATCAATAATGCAAGTCCGACAAATAAGCCTATTTCGTCTTTGATGTTTTTAGCATTCATCGTCCTGACAAAAGGCATACCGGAAACCCGAACGTCCAATCCGGTTTCTTTTTCGAAATTTTTAATGGTCGGGTTGAGAATATTTAAAATAAAATCTTCTCTCGCTTTTGAGTTAACGATCTCCTTATCGAGATATACAGCCGTTTGGATAGTACCGGTCTCTTTATTGTATAGAAGGTTTTCGTAAAAAGGGAGATCCTTAAAAAGATCTTCTTTAATTTTCAGAACTTCTTTATTGTTTTCGGGAATTTTATTAAAGAGAGGCTCTACAATAAATTTTTGATTTTCCTTATCCTTTTTTAATTTTTTGATTTCACCAACAGAGGCCGTAAAATCAACTTCCGGAAAACTATCGATTTTATGAGCAAGTTCATTCCATTTATTAAAATTTTCTACAGAAAATAAAGAAGAATCTTTAACAGCCAGCAGGACAATATTACCCTCTTCACCAAAAATATTGAGAAATTCATCATATTTGATATTCTCTTCATGATCACCTGGCAATAAGTTAGCTTCGGTATGAGAGAATTGGATATACTTTATTTGAGATGCCAAAAACGTAGTAATGACAACTAGAACAAACAGGATAAGAAATCTCTGTTTTAAAATAAATCTTGATACATAAGCCCAAAAGTTCATCAGCATTATAATTTTCAATCTTGCCAAGTACAAGATAGTTTAGATCTAAATCAAATCAATAGAAAGTGAAATAATAAAAAAAAAGTAATTAAACTTTCATAATTTCTTCTTCCTTTACCTTGAAATGGTCGTCAGTCATTTTAGAATATTTATCTGTAAGATCCTGGATATCCATTTCTGCATTTTTTAGTAAGTCTTCAGAAATATCTAAAGATTTAAGCTCATGAATAGCTTCTCTTCTATCATTTCTAATACTGATTTTTGCGTTTTCAGCTTCATTTTTAGCTTGTTTTGCTAACTCTATCCTTCTTTCTTCAGTAAGAATAGGAACATTAATGATGATACTTTCCCCGTTATTCATTGGGTTAAATCCAAGATTGGCAACTAAAATTCCTTTTTCAATTTCAGGAATCAATGATTTTTCCCAAGGTTGCACAGTAATAGTATGAGCATCAATTGTGTTGACATTTGCAACCTGGCTTAAAGGAGTGCTTGCACCGTAATAATCGACCATTACACTTTTAAGCATGATCGGTGATGCTTTTCCGGCCCTGATATTTGTTAATTCTTTTTCAAGGTGTTTAATGGCACCTTGCATTTGCTCTTTGGTACTGTCTATTACAAATTTAACTTCTTCATTCATGGTAATAAATTTTTACAATATTTAATTACTAAAGTTAATAAATTATATGTCAACTTTGGTACCAACATTATTTCCGGAAACAACCTTATATAGATTTCCTTTTTTGTTCATATCGAAAATGATAATTGGTAGTTTGTTTTCTTCGCTTAATGTGAAAGCAGTCATATCCATTACTTTCAGTCCTTTTTCCATCACTTCTTTAAAAGATATCTCATCAAATTTAATAGCATCTTTATTTTTTTCAGGATCTGAAGTATAAACGCCATCAACTCTGGTTCCTTTTAAAATCACGTCTGCATTGACCTCTACGGCTCTTAAGACGGCTGCAGTATCTGTAGTGAAATACGGATTTCCTGTTCCGCCACCAAAAATAACAACACGTCCTTTTTCCAGATGTCTTACAGCCCTGCGCTTGATAAATGGTTCGGCAATTTCTTCCATTTTAATGGCAGTTAGTAACCTGGTTTGCATTCCTGCATCTTCCAAAGCACCTTGTAATGCCAAACCGTTGATTACGGTTGCCAGCATTCCCATTTGGTCACCCTGAACCCTGTCCATACCATTACTTGCACCTGCTACACCTCTAAAAATATTTCCGCCACCTATTACTAGCGCAACTTCCACGCCTTCATCAACAATTTCTTTAATGTCTTGTGCGTATTCAGCTAATCGGTTTGGATCGATACCATATTGACGATCACCCATTAGCGCTTCGCCACTTAATTTTAAAAGAACTCTGTTGTATTTCATATATGTTATAATATAAGGTTGTGCAAATATACTAACCTGAGTCTGATATAAAAAATATTTACAGCTTCTTGAGGTTTTTTATAGACGACTCAAATTTTTGCAGAACAATCAGGATAATTATTCACTACTTTCTTATTTTTTATTGTGCTCATGATGTGCTTCGCAGTTCAAAAAAATATGAGGAAGTATAGGGAAAGCTTCATGAAGTCCGAGGGGGGAAAGCAAAAAAAAATCCCCGATAAATTAATATCAGGGATCTTTTAGTTTATGTTCGGGTTTCGAGTTCCAGTATTTAATGTGAAACTTTGAAATCAGAATTTAGAATTATTTATCCTAAAGCAACACGTTTGTAGTCAACAACAGCTACATCTCCAATAGTTTTTACATATTGTGCAACACTTGATTTGTTGTCTTTAATAAACATTTGGTTTACTAATGTATTGTCTTTAAAGAATCTGTTTAATTTACCTTGAGCAATTTTGTCAAGCATAGCCTCAGGCTTACCTTCCTGACGTAATTGATCTTTAGCAATTTCAATTTCTTTTTCAACAATCTCTTTGCTTACACCATCTTCGTTCAATGCTATTGGATTCATGGCAGCAACTTGCATTGCAACATCTTTTGCAACTTCAGCTGCACCTTCAGGATTAGCAGATAATCCTACTAATGAAGCGATTTTGTTACCTGCGTGGATATATGAACCTACAAATGGAGCATTTACTTTCTCGAAAGAAGAGATCTCTATCTTTTCACCAATAACACCGGTTTGTTCAGTTAATTTTTCAGCTACTGTAATACCTCCAAAATCAGCATTTAAAAAATCTTCTTTTGTATCGTTGTTAACAGCAATTTCAGCTAGTTTATGAGCTAATTCAACAAAGCTGTCATTTTTTCCAACGAAGTCAGTTTCACAAGCCAAAACGATAGCAGCACCTACAGTATTATCAGCATTTACTTTTGTGATAGAAGCACCTTCTGTAGATTCTCTATCAGCTCTTTTTGCAGCTACTTTCTGACCTTTCTTACGTAAGATTTCAATTGCTTTTTCGAAATCACCTTCAGCTTCAACCAATGCTTTCTTACAATCCATCATACCTGCACCGGTAGTTTTTCTCAGCTTATTTACTTCAGCGGCGGTTATTTTTGCCATAATATTTTTATTTAAGTTAAATTGAAAAAAAGTGCTGATTGCACTTTTTTTCAATTTGTAGATTTTACATTATTTTTTCTCTTCGGCTACTTCTTTTTTAGCTTCGGCCGGTTTTTCAGCTTTAGCTTCTTTTGAAGCTTCTTTACTTGCCTTTCTTTCAGATAATCCTTCAGCAATTGCTTCAGTTAAATAAGATAAAACTTTTTCAATTGATTTAGATGCATCGTCATTAGAAGGAATTACAAAATCAACAGCTCTCGGATCTGAGTTGGTATCAACCATAGCAAAGATTGGAATGTTTAATTTTTGTGCTTCTGCGATAGCGATGTGCTCACGCTTGATGTCAACCACTAATAAAGCACCCGGTAAACGAGTCATATCAGTAATAGATCCTAAGTTCTTTTCTAACTTAGCTCTTTGACGGTTAATTTGTAATTTTTCTCTTTTTGAAAGTGCATCAAAAGATCCGTCTTTTTTCATTCTGTCAATTTGCCCCATTTTCTTAACAGCTTTACGAATGGTAACAAAGTTTGTTAACATTCCGCCCGGCCATCTTTCGGTAATATAAGGCATATTCACGCTTTCTGCTTTTTCAGAAACGATATCTTTTGCTTGTTTTTTGGTAGCTACTAATAATATTTTTCTACCCGAAGCTGCAATTTTGCTTAATGCTTTTTGAGCATCTTCAATTTTTGCAGCAGTTTTGTATAGATCAATAATATGGATTCCTTTACGCTCAGTAAAAATAAAAGGCGCCATGTTTGGATTCCATTTTCTTGTAAGGTGTCCGAAGTGAACTCCCGAATCTATTAATTCTTTTATATCTATGTTTGCCATAATGTTTTAGTTTACGTTCCGTAGTTTTAGCAATAAATAAGTAGCGATTTAACGGTCTTATTTATTTGGATGCTAGACTTGTACGACAACAGTTTTTTACTAATTTGTTTACACTGAACTTATTTCAGTGTCTTTTGATAATTCAATAAACCTATATACAGATCCTGAAATAAATTCAGGATAATAAATATTAACGTTTAGAGAATTGGAATTTCTTACGAGCTTTCTTCTGACCGAATTTTTTACGCTCAACCATTCTTGGATCTCTTGTAAGCAATCCTTCTGGTTTTAAAACTCCTCTGTTTTCTGCATCAAGTTCTACAAGAGCTCTTGAAATTGCCAAGCGGGTTGCTTCGGCCTGACCGGTAATTCCACCACCATAAACATTAACTTTAATGTCAAATGCTTCTGCATTGTCAGTTAAGTTTAAAGGTTGCTTTACTTTGTACTTCAAAGTATCAGTACTAAAGTAATTGTCAAAATCACGATCGTTTACAGTAATGTTTCCTTTACCTTCGCTTAAATAAACTCTGGCAACAGAAGTTTTTCTTCTTCCTATTTTGTGAATAGTCTCCATATTACTTAATATCGTTTAAATTGATAGTTTTTGGTTTTTGTGCTTCTTGTTTGTGTTCCCCACCTTCATATACATAAAGGTTTCTAAACAAATCACTACCCAATTTGTTTTTAGGTAACATCCCTTTTACCGCTTTTTCTACCAAACGAGTTGCGTCTTTTTCAAACATCTCTGTAGCAGAAAGCGTTCTTTGTCCACCCGGATAACCTGTGTGACGAATATATGTCTTATCGTCCCATTTTTTTCCGGTTAATTTGATCTTCTCAGCATTGATTACAATTACATTGTCTCCACAATCAACGTGAGGTGTAAAGTTAGGCTTGTGTTTACCTCTGATCAGTTTTGCAACTTTAGAAGCAAGACGTCCTAACACTTCTCCTTCAGCATCAACAACCAACCACTCTTTATTCACTGTGGCGCTATTTGCAGATACTGTTTTGTAACTTAATGTGTTCACACGTTAAATTTTTAATTAAACATTCCTTTTTCTCTTTAGTTCAAAGAGTTTGCAAAAGTACAACTATTTCTTTATATACCAAATAGGTGGTGGGTTATATTTTATGGAGCTTAAATTTTAATAAAAATTTAAGTATTAAAGGATTAAAAGATTTATAATAAAAAGATTCAAAAAGGTAAGATAAATTAACTGACTATTTACCACTTAATCATTAAATCATTGAATGATTCAATCCAATTTAATGCGCCTCCAACCAATTCTCACCTTCTCCAAGATCAACAATTAATGGGATTGAAAGTTTGTAGGCATTTTCAATTGCTGATCTTAGAGGTGGTTTAGAGTTTCTAATTCATTCTCTTTATAGTTTGTAGTAAATTCAGCTGATGACTTTAGCCGCACTGGTTATTAGTCATCTGCTGACTAAAAATCAATCATTTATCTATTGAAATTCAATTATCTCAGTCATTAAATCAAATAAAGAAATTACGGTGATATTATTTTTAATGGTAAACGTATCCTCTCCTGGATAAACAACATATTTTCGTGTGGCTTTAATATCTTCACAAGCTATATGATAACCTTTTGAAACTTTAGGTGTTGAATTACGTTTAATTTCAATTGCCCAAAGTTCCGTAAGGCTAAATTCTAAAATAAGATCAATTTCTGCACCTCCGGCTGTTCTGTAAAAATATGTGTTTACATTTAATTGTAGTATGGATACTATATTTTCAATTACAAACCCTTCCCAACTACCACCTACCACAGGATGACTTATTAAATCATCATATTTTTTAATGTTTAACAAGGCATGTGTTATTCCGCTATCTCTTACAAAAACCTTAGGTGCTTTTACTAATCGTTTTCCAATATTAAAAGTATAAGGTTGTAATTGTCTCACTAATAATAAATCTTCCATCAAATCTAGATATCGAATAATAGTTGTACCGCTAACACTTAAATTTCTTGCTAAATTTGACATATTAACTGTAGAGCCCTGATTGTGAGCAAGCATTGTCCAAAATCTTTTTAGAGTTGAAGCAGGTATTCTCGGCCCAAATTGAGGAATATCTCTTTCTAAGTATGTTTTAATGAAATTGTTTCGCCAATTTAAACTATCTTCATCGTTAATAGAAAGATAGCTATTCGGAAACCCTCCTCGTACCCATAAAAAATTGATATTAAGAATATCTGTTTTTTCAATTTCCAAAATATTTATTGGAAAAAGTTCAAAATAAGAAATTCTACCAGCAAGTGACTCACTAGATTGTTTTAAAAGATCCATGGAGGCAGAACCTAGAAAGAGAAACAAAGCAGATTTGTTTCCTTCTTGACGTTCTTTATCAATTAACCCTCTAAATTGGGGGAATGATTCAGGTATTCTTTGAATTTCATCTAATATTATTAAGCTATTCCTATTTTCAAGATATAGCATTTTAATGTCTTCAACTTTGACTAAATCAAGACTGTCTTCCAGATCATAATAAACAGAATTTATTGTTTTAGATATCTGCTTTGCTAAGGTTGTTTTACCAACTTGTCTAGGTCCCAGTAGCGCTACAGAAGAACTCCTTTCTAATGATTTTTTAATAATATTTTCTAATCTTCTCTTTATCATCTAAGCAAATATAACATAAAATATTGAATTTGCATAGTTGTGATTTGCAGTAAAAGTCACCTGCTGACTATTTAAGAGGTAAATTCATCAACTTAAAAGTATTGATTTTTAAATCATTGAATCATTCAATCTAATTCAATGCGCCTCCAGCCAATTATCACCTTCGCCAAGATCAACAATTAATGGGATTGAAAGTTTGTAGGCATTTTCCATTTCCGACTTTATGAGCGGCTTGATGATCTCTAATTCGTCATTATGAATATCAAAAACCAATTCATCATGCACCTGTAACAGCATTTTTGATTTATAGTTTTCTTTTTCGAAGATTTTGTGAATATTGATCATGGCAATTTTGATAATATCTGCTGCGCTACCCTGAATCGGGGCATTCACCGCATTTCGTTCATCGGCAGAGCGAACAATTGAATTTCGGGAATTAATATTCTTGAGATAACGACGCCTTCCTAAAACAGTTTCCACATAACCGTGCTCCCTTGCGAAGTTTACCTGTTTCGAAATATATTCTTTTAAAGTAGGGTAGGTTTCGTAATAGGTATCGATCAATTCTTTTGCTTCTTTTCTGCTCAGGTCGGTTTGCTGACTTAAACCAAATGCAGATACACCATATATAATACCAAAATTCACGGTCTTCGCATAACTTCTTTGTTCACGAGTAACTTCTTCCAGCTGAACATTAAAAACTTTGGCAGCTGTTGACCTGTGAATATCTTCTCCTCTTAAAAAGGAGGCTTTCATTTGTTTGTCACCACTCATTTCGGCAATAAGTCGCAATTCAATTTGTGAATAATCTGCAGCGAGTAATGTGTAATTTTCATCACGGGGCACAAAGGCTTTTCTTACTAATCTTCCTCTTTCTGTACGGATGGGAATATTCTGTAAGTTCGGATTGTTGGAACTCAACCTTCCAGTTGCTGCTACTGCCTGGCTGTAAGTTGTGTGAATCCGGCCGGTTTCTTTATTTACTTCATTTGGCAAAGCATCTACATAAGTATTTTTTAATTTAACCAAACCACGCCATTTTAGAATATCCGAAACGATCTCATGTTCTGAAGCTAACTTTGATAAGATCTCTTCACCGGTAGCATATTGCCCGGTCTTGGTTTTTTTTGGTTTGTCAACCAGCTTAAGTTTTTCGAATAGAACTATACCCAATTGTTTTGGAGAAGCAAGGTTGAATTCTGTGTCTGCTTCTGCATATATTTTTTTTTCTAATTCTAAGATATCATTATTGAGGTCAACTGATAAGGAATTTAAAAACCCGGTATCCAGTTTTATTCCTTCCATTTCCATTCTAGCCAGAACATCCACAAGCGGAACCTCAATTTCGCTAAAAAGCTTTTTTAAATTGTCCTTATCCAGATCTTTATCAAAAACTTCTTTTAACTGTAGTGTAATATCGGCATCTTCTACCGCGTATTCGGTTTGTTTTTCCAGTTCAACATCCCGCATTGATCCCTGTTTTTTACCTTTTTTACCGATCAGGGTTTCAATGGAGACAGGCTGGTAATTCAAATATGTTTCCGAAAGTATATTCATATTGTGTCGCATATCAGGGTTGATCAGATAATGTGCGAGCATGGTGTCAAAAAGTTTTCCTTTTACCTTTATATTATAATGGTGTAGAATTTTGATGTCGTATTTTAAATTTTGTCCGATTTTTTCAATTTCTTCATTTTCAAAGAATGGTTTGAAATAATTTGTAATTTCCCTTGCTTCTTCCCTGTTTTCAGGGATGGGAACATAATACCCTTTGCCTTTTTCATAGGAAAATGCTATTCCAACCAATTCGGCGGTCATGGTATCTAAACCTGTAGTTTCAGTATCGAAACAAACCGAGCTTTGTTGCAATAGTTTTTTTAAAAGTAATTTTCGTGAAGTTTCTGTATTTACAAATTGATAAAAATGATCCGTGTTTTCAATGGT